>JAKSLC010000118.1 GCA_024401415.1 Bacteroidales bacterium
TGTATTGCAAGTTGAAAGTTCCTTTTGAAACACTCGGCGCATCGAAGAATGATAAGTTCAATGTGCGCTGTCTGTGCATCACTACTGCTTTTGCAGAGTTTTGCGCCGCACTTAGTGTTCCCGTGACTTATAAGTGGACTGTGAGTTGCCCCGAGGTCACACCCCAACTTCTCTCTATCAGTGAGGTGGTTTATGGCGTAACCCTTATTCTGATATGTAAATTTTGGTTCAAGGGTAGCCCAATAAGAAATATAGTATGGAAATATCGTGAATTCTTGAATTACGGCGACTTGATCACTACTACCGCTTGCGTCATCTGGATGTTCATCGCTCCTAATCCATATCTGCTGTTTATCATTCACGCAATGATATTCTGGTTCTTTTTCTCTAGTTGGTTCGGTAGGATACTTGATTTTACGAAGGCTAAGTTGTTTACTAAGCCCGAATTGCGTAATTCCTATGATACTATGGCGGATATGTACAATAACATTGCTTCTACTTCCGGCTATGTCATAGGTATCTTTATTTCAAATGATATGCCTTTGGAGTTGGCTTTCATCTTCTGGCAGATAGGTGTCACTGTTCGTGTCTTGGGGCGTGCTTATGTCTTTGCTAAGAATAGGCAGACATTGTCTGGTGTCAATAACGAGGAGCCTGACGAAGAGGACGAATTACAGCAGCTTCGCTCAGAAAATGAACGTCTGAAGCGCGAGTTGGCTGAGTTAAGCAAGAATTAGTAATGGCTTGACCTCGCGTGTACGCTTCTTGCCCAGTTCTTCTCGTCGAAAAATCTGTCTATCTTCTTGATGTATTCTTTGTCTAGCCTGAAGTCTGTTTTGTACTGACGCAGGTTCTTTGTGTCAAATAGTTCTTCAAGAATCTTCCATTCAAGACGTCGGGGCTCGTTCTGTAGTCTGTTTTTCTTGATCGTGTTGAAGATTTGACCGGCCTGTCTTTTAGTCTTGCTCGTGAAGGTAATGCTGGTGTTGGTCTCGTCAATGTCTATGTCGAATTTCTCCACCATTAGCAACTCCTCAAAGACGGTAGTTATGCCTCGTATGGCTTTGTGTGAAATGTCTTTAGTGTGAATGTTGTCGCGTAAGCATGACGCAAAGTAGGCTGTGGCTATAGTGTTGCCCCCCTTGAGCCTCTGGTTTTCTGGTAGCCCAAAGTCTGGGTGTAGATGTAGTATGCCATTGTGGACTGCGCGCGACAGAACGTCTAGTAGCGTGTAGTCGTTGGATATTCTGAACTCATTGCCATCAATTTTCAGATAACTCAGAATCTGTCTTATGTTGCGCCTGATATGTGGGTCTTTATGGGTTTGTGGCGTAGATTCTAGAAACTGACGTGTAACTTGGCGCCATTGTTTAATATCAAAGGCTTTATGCGATGGGTCATTGAAGTAGGTGAGATGAACAATTTTATCGCTGTTGGGAATGGCAATGGTCCATGATGTGCGAATGCCGAAGTTTTGTGCTCTATCTCCCATTTTGTTCGCAATGTAGTCGTGCAATTTTTTGCCCATGACAAGAATCTTCTCTGGTTGATACCGCATGATAATCTCATCAAGGGCTTCTCGGCCGTATTCTAATTGCTCCTCATTCGGAAATTGTGCAGTCTTGAGCAGTGGCTCTTGCGTATAATTGAAAAAGATTACTCGTCTCCAAGCTGCTTCACGCGACTCGTTGTCGTCGCGTATTATGTCTATCGTACGGTCGTATGTGTCAAAGTATCCGTCCGTATAGTCTGTATCGTCGTGATATCGCAAATAGTAGTCCACTAGCTCTGTCGTAACGCCTTGATTCACTGAGCCAGGGTCGGTACTGTGAATCTTTACTCCAAGAATCAATACTTTTAACTTTGCTTCAACGTAGTTCTCTCCCACCCAAGGAAGCATCTTGACATATCGGTATCCTGATTCCATGTATTTTAATCTCCTATCTGTGTATCCGTAAAATTACTCATTTCTTTCCATCCTCCAAATGCCATATAATACCAAAACAGCCCCACCATCAGGCAGGGCTGCATTCTTTCATACATGCGTAAGTTGGTTATTATACTTTACTTGTTCTTCAACAAGTCTCGTATCTCAGCTAGTAGTTTCTCCTCGTTGCTTGGTTCTGGTGCTGGCGCAGGGGCAGCAACCTCTTCTACTTTCTTCTTCTCTGTCAATTTCGTTATCAGTCGAATAACAACAAATATCGAGAATGCTATAATCAAAAAGTCAAATGCTGTCTGCAAGAAGTTGCCGTAGTTCAATGTTACCGCATCCGCACCGTCTTGCGCCTCTTTAAGCGTAACTTTCAAGTCGCTGAAGTTAACGCCTCCTACCAATAGTCCAATTGGAGGCATAATAACATCTTGTACCAATGAAGTAACAATCTTTCCAAATGCACCACCGATGATAACACCGACTGCCATGTCCACTACGTTGCCTTTCATTGCGAAGGCCTTGAAGTCTTGTAGAAATTTAGATGCCATATTATTATTCAGATTTGTGTTTTTCAGTTTTCTTGCCCTCTTATATGGAATTCTGCAAGAAAAGTTCCCTTATTGCCCTCAATTATTCTATCTGGCTCTCCTCCTTCACCCCGCCATCCTCACCATCGTATCGTAAAAATTTGGTCGTCAAATCGATCTAAGCATAACAAATCACATTAAAAGGTGGTTGGCTTACCACCTTTTGGTTGTCGTTTTTTGGGCTTTTCTTGAATTTGTTGTAATTTTACACCCTAAAAGGTGGTAACATTACCACCATATATTTATTAATTGGTATCTGTTATGGCAAGAACAACTATACAAGAGGCATTGAGTGCATGGGAAAACATACACCCCCTCACTCAGAAGCAAATTGACAGATTGAGATTGAAATTCACGGTAGAGTTCAACTATAATAGTAATCATATCGAGGGTAACACTTTGACGTATGGGCAGACAGAGATTTTACTTCTTTTCGGAAAAGTTTCTGGTACTGCAGATATGAGAGATTTTGAGGAAATGAAGGCAAGCAATGTAGGCCTGAAAATGATGACGGAAGAAGCTAAGCTTAAGGATGTGCCACTGACGCAAAACTTTATACGTACACTTCACAAGACTCTTCTCCGTGAAGATTATACGGTCTATCGCAACCTCCCAGGTGGTATGCAAACCAGTTTTGTCATTCCTGCTGGGCAATACAAGACCCGTCCCAATTCTGTAATCACTCGTTACGGAGACCGTTTTGAATATGCCTCACCTGAAGAAACCCCAGCCCTCATGTCTGATCTTATTTGCTGGTACAATGAAGAAGAACAGAAGGGGGAACTGACGGCATTTCAGCTTGCTGCACTATTCCATTATCGGTATATTCGTATCCATCCTTTTGAGGATGGTAATGGACGTATTGCACGCCTTATGGTGAACTATATCCTTGCTCGGCATGGTTACCCTATGATTGTCGTGAGAAGTCGAAAGAAAAGCGATTACCTTGAGGCTTTGCATAAAGCTGATCTTTTGGTAGGTGCAGCTCCTTCTGATGGAGCGCGTGCTACCATTAATGATATCGAGCCATTTGCCAGATATTTCATACAGCTGATTGCTGACGAAATAATGGCAGATGTGAGATTCGTTAGCGAACCAGACGACAATGTGTGGTGGTATGATGGTGAGAGAGTGCAATTCCGTACGCCAAATTACAACAAGATTCTACGAGAACTGCGTGTCAATCCTTCCGCTTCTTATTCTGACCTTCAACAACTGACCGGAATCAACCGCTCTGCCTTGCAAAAACTTATTCAGCAATGCAGCGAGAAAAAATATATTATTCCTAATCCAGAAGGAGCAGGTTGGCATGTTGTTATAACTCCGTCTAGATGAAGAACAGTAATCTCACCCCGCCATCCTCATTACACTCCCGTAGTACTCCTCAATATCCCCAAACTTCCTATAATAAAACGGCGACTCATCGTTCATCTGCTTCCATCTCTCATACTCTATCATTACCATCTTATCCACATTATTCCCCCTTCTCTCCAATTTCCCCCTCTCCTCTCTCCTCTTCTTTAGTTCTTCCGTCAGCTCTCCTCCGTTCTCTTTCAGTAACTTATAGAAGTATGATACGGCCATCCTGTGCGCTCCTTTTATCTTGTGCCTCTTCGCCTCTCTTGTCCAGTGTCTCTTCTTGTTCCATTGCCGCAACTCGTAAGAGGCTAGCTTCTGCGCATCCGCAAATATGTCCCTACAGCACCTCTGCTTCTTACTCACTTCTACTCCTATCAGTCTGTAACTGCCGTAATATCTCTTGATGAATACAGAACGCGCGCTGCTACGCGTGTTGGAATCCCTCCGCGCAGCCTCTCTGGCTATCATTATGCACTTGTGTTTTATCTCTATTTTGGCCATCCTCTGATTGTTTCTTGCGGCGCAAATATAGTGTAGCGTTGTGCCAAACCGTTACCTATAAACTTTTTTAATTCTCTTTCCCCGCATCTTTTCTTCTCCTCCGAAACAAAAAAAACTGCGAGTAACAAGGGTGCTCCCGTAGACTAGCAACTGATTCCTCTTGTACTTCTTGCGGCTCTTGGTGCTCTTATTCTGGGCGTTTTACTTGCTTTCATTTTGATGTCTAATGACGTCTTCCGTTTTATTGTTTGTAGTTATTTAACGCTAATTAGTTATAAATAATAAGTTAAAACGTTTGTTGAATTGAAAAATGTTGTAATTTTGCATCGTTTAGTAACAGAGAGAAAGCTAAACCGCATTTTGAATAATAATTTAATGACATATACGACAATGAAAAAACGCTGGATCATTATGATGGCCTTTATGGCTTTGTTCGCCGTTCTTGGCGTCTGCATTCCTGAAACTCAAGGTATATGGGAATTGTCAGATAATATTGATACCGCTGATGTGGCATGGATGATTACCGCTACAATATTCGTGCTGATGATGACGCCTGGTCTCTCTTTCTTCTATGGCGGTATGGTGCGTAAGAAGAATATCATCTCTACTATACTTCAATCTATCATAGCTATGGGTATCATATCGGTTATCTGGGTAGTGGTCGGTTTCTCTCTCTCGTTCGGCGAGGATTTGGGCGGCCTCGGTATAATCGGTAATCCTTGTACTTATTTCCTTTTCCAGAACGTAGGCGGTCAGGCTACTGATTATCTCTCGGAGCAACTGGGCCTCACTATTCCTTTGGCTCTCTACGCTCTCTTCCAGATGAAATTCGCTATCATCACTCCATCGCTTATTACTGGTTCTTTCGCAGAGCGCGTGCGTTTCTCGGCTTATACAGTATTTATGGTACTCTTCTGTATCATCGTGTATTGCCCTCTGGCTCACATGACTTGGCATCCTGACGGTCTCTTCGCTCAGATGCACGTGAAGGACTTCGCTGGTGGTATCGTGGTTCACGCTTCTTCTGGTATCGCTGCCCTCGTAGGTGCTATATTCCTCGGCCGTCGTAAGGAGAAGAAGTCTGAGCCGGGTAACGTGCCTTATGTTATCCTCGGCGCATCTCTCCTCTGGTTGGGTTGGTTCGGTTTCAATGCTGGTTCTTCTCTCCATGCTGATGGTATGGCGGTTAAGGCGTTCCTTAATACTAATACAGCAGCAGCTACCGCTATGATGGTTTGGATTCTCGTCGATTGCCTCACTGGTCGTAAGCCTTCGGGTATGGGAGCAGCCGTAGGTGGTGTCCTCGGCCTCGTCGCTATTACTCCTTGCGCTGGTTGGGTATCTGTTGGCGATTCTATTACCATAGCTTTCATCACTGCTATCATCTCTAACATGGCTTGCCACTGGAAGAATCATACTTCTGTCGATGACGCTCTCGATGTTTTCCCTACTCATGGCGTCGGCGGTATCGTCGGTACTATCCTTACAGGTATCTTCGTGTATGGTTATGAGGAGGAGTCTCTCGCAGCTGAGGGTGTAACTCACATGCAGTTCTTCATCAACCATGTTATAGCTATTGTCATTGTTTTCGTCTACACTTTTTCAGCAACTTATGCCCTCTATTGGTTAACAAATAAGATGATTCCAATGCGCGTCTCTGAAAAGAGTGAGGCTCTCGGTCTCGACCGCTCTCAGCATGATGAGCACTACGGCCGCCTCCGCGAATTGGCTGAGTATTATGATGATGAAACCCAAACGAAACTTAAAGAAGAATAACACTCACACGTATGGCAAGGACACTGGCCATGTGTCGTCATTGCCAAAGTCATAATTAGCGCTAGAGACCGTTTCCTCTCATTGACGGTCTCTATTTTTTGTTCTGTATACAATTTGTAAGGTATTATGCAACCTATTGTCATTTTTATGTTGTATTTTTGTGCCGCAGTTATGCTATTTGTCATTTTGTGTGTCAAATAATACATAACAACATTTATATCAATAATAATCAACAACAACTAACACAAAAATGACTCGTATTTTTTGTACGATTGCTCTCGTGTTGATGATGAGTGTCAACATGATGGCTCAGGTTGCGTCTAACGCAATCACCACTGAATGTTTCCTTAACACAAAGCCAAATGAGGCTCACAAGAAGGGGTTTGGTAGCCTTTCTGTCCTCAAGGGTCAGAAGTGTGTCAATTGCTCTTTTGACTATCATGACGCAACTCTTAAGAAAACTCCTCTCATGGAGGCAAGCGATGATTTCTACGCAGAGACAATCGATGCTTCGACAACTGAAATTAACGAGCGTCTCATTGAGGGGCTCTCGGATAAGCTGGAGAAAGTCGATGGCGCTCCTTACTTCTCTAACAAGGAGGTTACTAAATACTGCCTCAAGGCTCATGCTCTTAAGGCAGATAAGCGTGGTAATACAGAATTGTATGCTATTCTTATCGATACTGAGACTTGCGAGGTAGTGTATGAGCGATTCTTTTTCGCTGCAGGCGGAAAGTTCGGTACACTGGTTAATCTCTTGGGCGATGGCGCTGAGTCTTTCGGTAAACAAATAGCTAAGGAGATAGCTAAGTCTTTTAAGTAAGCCGTAGCGTAGATTAATACAAATCAGATTATTGTGAGGGTGTGTCAATTTGTCGGCACGCCCTCATTTTTTGTCGCGTCGTCCAAAACGTAGGGTATCGTATATCCTATTGTCATTTTTATGTAGTAATTTAGTGTTGTGGTTATGGCAAAATCCTAAAAATTGGTCACATCTTTCAAAAGATGGGTATGCTAGAGTATAAATAATGATAGTATCTTTACTCCTAGTTATGAAACATTTATTTATCCTTGCGCTTTCAGCACTTCTTATTGGTGCTTGCGCACAAAATAATACTGAAGATATGAACAAAGAGAGTTTCTCTATGTCTCAGGAGTGGGACAAGACGTTCCCATTGAGCGAAAAGGTTAACCACGAAAAGGTGACTTTCAAGACACAGTACGGATTTACCCTTGCTGCTGACCTTTATATTCCGAAGCGCTCGGCTCAAAGTGACGCTTGCCAGAGCAAGAATGCCAGTGGTAAAATGAAGGCTATTGCAGTAAGTGGTCCTTTCGGAGCCATTAAGGAACAGTGTTCTGGGCTTTATGCCATGACGATGGCTGAGCGTGGTTTTGTTACTTTGGCATTCGACCCTTCGTTTACGGGAGAGTCTTCTGGCGAACCTCGCCGTACAGCATCTCCTGATATCAATACGGAGGATTTCCTTGCCGCCGTTGACTATCTCTCTATGCGTGAGGATGTGGATCCTGATAAGATTGGTATAATCGGTATCTGTGGCTGGGGTGGAATCGCCCTCAATGCAGCAGCCATCGACCCTCGCATCAAGGCAACTGCCGTCATGACTATGTACGACATGAGCCGTGTGAATGGTAATGGCTACTTCGATGCTGATAATAGCGAGGAGGCTCGTTTAGCAGCACGTAGCGCATTAGCCGATGAGCGTATGAAAGCTTCAAAGAGTGGTAAGACAACACAGGGCGGTGGCGTCGTAGACCCTTTGCCTGCCGATGCTCCTCAGTTCGTTAAGGATTACTACGATTATTACAAGACTCCACGTGGCTATCATAAGCGTTCTGGTAATAGTAATGATGGTTGGCATACTTTCGGTTGTCAGGCATACGCTAATACACGTTTCCTTTATTATATAAATGAGATTCGTAATGCCGTACTCATCGTCCATGGCGAAAAGGCTCACTCACGCTATTTCGGCGAGAATGCCTACGAGTACATGATGACTGGTAAAGCAGAAGGATATGATGCTATCCGCAAACCAAACCCTGTACCAGAGAATAAGGAACTCCTCATCATTCCTGGTGAAAGTCATTGCGACCTCTATGACGGAGGAAAAGACAAAGTTATTCCTTGGGATAAGTTGGAATCGTTCTTCAATAATAATCTTAAATAACTTAATCAATTATCTGAACACTATGGATGAGAATTTGGAAGTCAGCCGCCGAGATGCTCTCAAGACCATTGGTGCAGCATGTCTGACCGCAGC
>JAKSLC010000119.1 GCA_024401415.1 Bacteroidales bacterium
GGTATCAGACTGCGGCTGTTTTGGTGATGCGGTGAAGATTTCCAATTGGCAGACCTTCTACAAAAACTTGCTGTTTCTGCCGCTGACCATATTACTATACATATTCCGTGGAAATTTCAAGATTCAGCTAAAGAGATGGAAGAAAGCGGAGATACTGATATGCGGACTTGTCATCGGATTTCTCACTATGGTAAAGGGGTTGACAGATGAGCCATTGATAGACTTCCGCCCATATAGCGTCGGCACGAACATAAGCGAGGCTATGAGTATTCCAGAAGACGCTCCACAGGCTGAGTACAAAACCACCTTCATACTTCAGAAAAATGGCATATATGAAGAATTTGACGAGCATAACTACCCATACAATGACACTACGTGGGTATATGTAGACACCCATACTGAAGTAATAAACGAGGGTTATGTACCACCAATTAAAGACTTCACACTCATTGACCGCTATGGAGAGGTGGTAACTGACGACCTACTGAATACCGACGAGCAGTTAGTACTCATAGTATCGCCAAAACTAAATGAAGTAGACGAGCAGGAAATTGCGAAGGTGGCACACTTGAAAGATGTATGCGACAAGAACGACCTGAGGATGTATATACTCACAGCGTCGACAGTTGAGAATCAACAGGCATTTTCGCTTGAAGCGAAACATGACTTTGAGTATTTACAGGGGGATGAGACTATGCTCAAGACTATCGTGAGAGCGAAAGCTGGCGTAATAGTAATGCAACGTGGCAATATTGTGGCGAAGTATCATATCAATCACATTCCACTTGACAGGGATTGGAAGAACCCAGCGGCTACCTATTTAAGAAATATTAATCAAAGTTCCGAGCAATACTTGATTATTTGTATTATTTTTGCTCTCGCGTTGGTAGTGACCAACGCAATGGGCAAGAATTCAATACATAAAACATTATAATTCAAATGAGAAAGAAAATCGTTGCAGGCAACTGGAAGATGAATAAGACCCTCCAAGAGGGCATCGAGCTTGCTAAGGGCGTTAACGACATCGTTAAGAAGAACGGTGCAAAGTGCACAGTAGTACTTGGTACTCCATTTATCCACCTTACAGAGGTTGTTAAGACTGTAGATGCTAACCTTATCAAGGTTTCAGCAGAGAACTGTGCAGACAAGGCATCTGGTGCATACACAGGTGAGGTTTCTGCAGCTATGGTTAAGTCTACAGGTGCTGAGTACGTTATCCTTGGTCACTCAGAGCGTCGTCAGTACTACGGTGAGACAGACGCTATCTTGAAGGAGAAGGTAGATTTGGCACTTGCTAACGGCTTGAAGGTTATCTTCTGCATCGGTGAGGTTCTCGCTGAGCGTGAGGCTGGCAAGCAGAATGAGGTTGTAACAAGCCAAGTTAAGAACGCTCTCTTCCACCTTTCAGCAGAGCAGTTTGCAAACATCGTACTTGCATACGAGCCAGTATGGGCTATCGGTACAGGAAAGACAGCTACTTCTGAGCAGGCTCAGGACGTTCACGCTGTAATCCGTGCTTGTGTTGCTGCACAGTATGGTGCTGCAGTAGCTGAGGACACAACAATCCTTTACGGTGGTTCTTGCAAGGCTTCTAACGCTAAGGAGCTCTTCGCACAGAAGGATATCGACGGTGGTCTCATCGGCGGTGCATCATTGAAGCCAGAGGATTTCTACGGCATCATCGAGGCTTACAACTAATAAGTTGTAGACTCAACCAAAATAAATCCCGACAAGGAGTCAAAATCCCTGTCGGGATTACTTTTTGTACTGAAGAAGGAGAGGTAGAAAATAGTAACAAATATACAGATAGAAATTTTGTGCAATAATAACAGACTATCAGGAACAATCAGATAAATAAAAGAGAAGTAGTGCAATTGTGAATATGGAGATAATTGAAGAGGATTGTATAGGTAAAGCGAGAGTACTGCGAGGGTATTGCGAGGATTGCGGAAATTAAGGAAAACGACATGTAATTAATAATTACGTGGAGGAGTAAAGATGGCATCGAAGAGTGGAGCGAAACATAGTAAAAAAAAAAGCGTAATAATAGGACATACGCAATTAATAAGTAACTTTGTATACTTAAACAATATCAGAAACATATTGAAAAGACGTGATACTAAGCTCAATTGATTGCAAAAACGAAGAACATTGGTATGCTATGCGCATAGTAGGCTACCGAGTAGACAACGCAGTAAGAAGGAAGTTTGAAGAAGGGAACATGAAATACTTCCAACCATTACATGAAGTTGTGCGGCATAGAGGCGACAAAGTATATAAAGAAACGGTTGCTGTTGTAGGGGGACTGTTCTTTGCATACGGATTAGAGCCTGACATACAACGCTATTGCAGACTTTGCGATGGAAAACTTCAATTCATTTATCCTAGAGGCTACAAGATTACGGACAGAATAGTAATCAGCAATAAGGAGATGGACAGTTTCATTAAAGTTGCCAGTATGAAGAATTCAAAATTCCTTACATACGAGGAAGCGGAACACGCAGTTGGCAAAAGTGTACGCATACATGGCGGTACATTTGATGGTGTTGAAGGCAAATTAGTTTCTAGAGGAAGAGGGAAAACATTAATAGTTGAAATTGGAGTAATGGCGGTTTCTGCGAAACTAGCTCCAGAAGTAATTGAGTTAATTGAATGAAAAGCTTAATCAATAAAATTACCGGTTGGTATTTCACCAAGAACGCATTCCCTTATTGGGTCATTATGGTGCTAGACTGTACCATAGTGATAGGGGCAGGCTTTTTAGCTCATGCTCTTACCGTCGGCGTTCTACACACAATTCACAACTTTTGGCATCTTTTAATCACTCTCATCTGCTATCTGGTATTTTACCTAGTAGGATTTAGAGTAACACACTGCTACAGTGGAGTGATGCGATATTCGTCATTCGTTGATCTGACGCGAGTGGCGTACGCGAATCTGATAGCCATAGTACTGATTTTCGGGACGAGGAAAATAGTCAACATAGACATATACCTCACGCCTCTTGGATGGAAAGAACTTGTAACGACATTCCTCATTGCTACAACATTCATGTGGACGGCAAGAATCCTTGCCAAGTACCTATATGATGTATACTTTGTCAGTTCATCTGCACAACGAGTATTTATATATGGTGCAGCAGAAGGAGGTATAGCTTTAGCAAAGAGCATTCGCTCTACGGAATCTCAATACGTGGTAGCAGGATTCATCTCTGACAACCCTAAAGACTGGAGTCACCTTTTGATGGGAGTAAAGATATACCCCAACAACGAGAATATCGTTGAGAAGATGAGACAAAAGCAGGCTCATGTGTTAATGGTATCACCAAATAAGTCGGAAGACCTGCGCAACAATCAAGAGATGATAGACCGCATTGCTAATGCGGGAATCAAAATGCTTGTATACTCTAACAGAGAATGGGACGGCAAGAGTGACCTACGACACACACAGCTCAAGGAGGTAGATATTGAAGACCTTCTGCCACGGAATCAGATAGATGTTGACCTAGAAGCTATACGTTCGGTGCTTCAAGGCAAGTGTATATTGATTACTGGCGCGGCGGGCAGTATAGGTAGTGAGATTACACGTCAGGTGGCATCCTTCAATCCCAGCCAACTAATATTGATAGATCAGGCTGAGACGCCACTGCACACTATACGCTTGATGATGGCACGTCAGTTTCCTGACATTCCGGCGCTGACGCTAACTGCCAGCATTTGCCATCCTATCCATATGGAGATGATATTCAAGCAATACAGGCCTGAATATGTATTCCATGCGGCAGCATACAAGCATGTGCCTATGATGGAAGACAACCCTGGAGAGGCGGTGGCCAATAACATTGATGGTACACGCATCATGGCAGACCTTGCAGTAAAATATGGCACAAAGAAATTTGTGATGGTATCCACAGACAAAGCCGTTAACCCGACGAACGTAATGGGATGCTCGAAGCGAATCTGTGAGATGTACTGCCAGTCGCTGGACAAAGCCATCAAAGAGGGGATTCTCGAAGGAGAGACAAGATTCGTGACGACACGCTTTGGCAACGTACTTGGTTCTAACGGCTCAGTTATTCCATTATTCAAAGAGCAGATAAAGAATGGAGGGCCATTGACTGTAACACACCCAGATATTATACGTTACTTCATGCTTATCCCTGAGGCTTGTAAATTAGTACTACAAGCGGGAACTATGGGCAATGGAAGTGAGGTATTTGTATTCGACATGGGTAAACCTGTACGAATAGCCGATTTAGCGAAGAGAATGATAACCCTTTCTGGTGCTACAGATGTGGAAATAAAATATACGGGGCTACGAGATGGAGAGAAACTCTACGAGGAGTTACTCAACAAAGAGGAGAATACAGTACCATCGTCGCACCCTAAGATAAAGATTGCTACAGTTCGAGAGTTGGGTTATGATATAGTAAAAGCCGAGATAGAGAAACTTGACGAGATAACCAAGCAAGGGTACGACGACATGGCGATAGTCAAGAAGATGAAAGAGATAGTACCTGAATTCAAGAGCAAGCACTCTAAATACGAGGTATTAGACTAATCCAAACGAATATTAATACCATCTATAAGGATTTCAACTGCGCGCAGTTGGAGTCCTTCTTTATTAGGCACACCATACAACTCATCACCCACTATTGGGCACCCTAGACCCTGAGGATGAGCAGCGTGAATACGCAACTGATGAGTACGTCCTGTATGAGGATAGAAATTGACTTTAGTCAGGTTATTGACATAATCGCGTTCGATAACCTCGAACTCAGTAATCGCACGACTACCAGAAAGAGAGACACGCTGACGCGGTCTGTTTTCAAAATCAGGCTCAATAGGGAGATTAATGACGCCACTATCTTGAGAAACAATACCATCCAATACTGCCGCATAACGCTTACGTACCTGACGAGTGGCGAAAGAATCTTGCAAACGCTTATAAGTAGATATATTTTTAGCGAATACCAGTAACCCTGAAGTAGCCAAATCCAAACGATGGACTGCCAAAATACATTCGGCATTAGGGTATTTTGCCTGTAGACGAGACTGAACATTATCATCAGAAGCCACACCAGGGACACTTAACAACCCAGATGGCTTATCAACTACAACTATATCACCATTCTCATATACGACAGGCAGAGGAATATTCGCTGCAGCATAAACTTGAGGAGGCTCAACATCCATTCCCTTAAGCATCCAATTCAGGATAGGAGCGCATTTAGCCTGACATGCGCCATAGAATACACCATCACGGCGAATTTCATCCTTAGGGCTGGCACCCCACCAGAACTCGCCTATATATAACGGTGTGAGATTATGCTTCAGGGCATGATAGAGCAACTTTGGGGCGGCACATTCACCAGTTCCCGATGGAGGGAGACCTCGTTTAGCATCAGAAAATATATCACCTACAGAACGGACAGAACCCAAAGCATTGGGAAGACGGAAATTCATGAAGAGCCAACGCTGGAGAACTGAAGAACGATATTTACGCTCAGAATCCATGATTTTCAGTTGAGATTCCAGGTTATCTACCCTACCCTTAGCAATATCAACCTCTGATTGCAACCGCTGCTTAATACGCTTAAGTTCGGCCTTTTCATATTGGCTCTCGGCCTGTAATCTTTTTCTTAGATCAGGATTTTCATCTGACTGAGCTTTCAAGCGGTGACGTTCTGCTTTATGCTCATCAAACAAACGTTTAGTTTCAGCCAAGGTAGAATCCATAACCTGTTTTGCCTGCTCATAAAGAGCTTTAGCAGAAGACATCTCGTAAGACGATCGGAGAGTATCCATATTGCGATTAATGGCTGAGATACTTGACTCTTCCCGCTTGAAGATGCCATCAGGCTGCAGATAGTCAAATATTCCAGGAACGAACCCTGAATGGTCTGATTTACCTGCAATCTGACCTGAATATGCATATAAACTTCCTTCTCGGCCATCTGGATAACGGACAACCAAAACACCCATCATCTTACCCTTCTCCAGTTCGGGCAACCATTCCGGATAAGTGGAGCGAATAAAATCCCTCAACTCACCAGCTGCTTTCTGCACTGATGGATGAGGGATATATGAGAAAGGAGAATTCAACTGGTAATTCCTAGCTTGTAATTCTTGTATACCTTGATTGTACTATTTAATTAGCCAGCAGAGACCGGCTTCGATGCTCCAGTTATATGCCAAGCCACTTAAAAACGACTCTGATGTTCTAGTAGTAGATAGATCCAACTGGAGTCGAGGATGAATCTGATATGCAGCGGCTACTCCGATATTAAACGTTGTGAAATCTTCGGCTATACCGTCACCATATACTTCGGCAGACAAAGAGAGCTTATCAGTCATGGCATAGCTTACGAAAAGAGCAGCCATTGCGCCGAACTTTTCGGAAGAATTATGCCATCTTGCTGCGGCATTTGCTGATAGAGACCACTTATCATCCAACTTCTTTGAATAGAGAAGATTCAGCAAGGCATGAACATTTGAATAACCCACACTAGAACTACATGGCAGGTATACCTGAGGCAGGACAGACAATTTATAATCGCCATTATTTACCAAACCAATCTTAGCTGCCAATGACAAAGAAGAGACACCCTTATCACCACCTTTCATAAAGGCTTCTGAAATAGAGAAACGACCTTCTACACGTTCTGCAAAACCATAGCGCAATGTGGAGGTATTAATAGTGAACGTAGTTGGGCAATAGCGGTTGTCGAAGCCTAATCCAGACTCTAGCATTAGTGACTTATTATCAACAAGAGATGCTCCAGTGGTGAAACCTGGACGACCTGAAGGCATATATGGCCTTTCGACATCCTGTGCAGAAGCACTAAACACTTGTGCGAAAAAGAGGATTGTCGCACTCAGAATAAACTTTACATTCTTCATTTCAGTTGTTTTTTAGACGTAAATATATGTTATCGGTTACATACGAAACAATCATAAAGCTATCTCTTCCAGGTCGTCTGGAACTATACTATCGCCAGAGAAGATAGCCCTAGCTTCGGCTGTATAGCGTTCGCGACGTGTATCAAGAGTGCGTCCCTCTGTGTGGAACAGAATCTGACGCTTGACGCCGAGACGTTCGGCATTTTCTGAAGAATCCTTTACGGTACCATGATGTTTAGGATAAGGATTAAAGACCTCGACATCCTCGTAAGAACAATATGCCTCCTGCATCAATATATCTACGCCACGGAGAATATCCTCATTACAGTGTTGCAGAGGTTCGTCGCCGCAGAAGCCCAAACGCTTGCCATTATGGAGAGTGCATACGAAACCATGTTGAAGTTCCTTAGTACTTTGGATATCGAAGAACTGGAAGTGACGACCCATGATATCGGCCTCATAACCATCAGATATTGGATGGAGTATAACTCTCTCACCAAAATGCTTATTCAGCTTAGGCTGCATGACAAAACCACAAATAGTCTTGAGAGCTTCAAGAGAACGAGGATGGGCATATATGGTAAGATTACCAAGATAACGGTCCTTATTAATCTCCTGCGTGATAGCGCGGACAACCCATACGACACCGAGTATATGGTCGGAATGATTATGCGAAATGAAAATATTTCTGACGCACGATGCCTTACGGCCTAACTTTTCGAACTGAGACAATATCTGATTACCCCCACCGCCATCGATGAGCATGCACTCTGCGCCGTTAGTCTCATCGGCATCATCGGTAATCATAAAACAAGTATTATAGCACCGTGTGACCATAGCCGCACCTGTGCCCAGCATCGTGATCTTCTCCATAATGTTTGCAAAAATAAGAAATTCTCCTTAGCTTGCGCATAAAGCCTTGTACTAAATGAAGAGCAACATCAACATCATACTATACATTTTGGTCGTCCTGATGACAAGTTGTCATCGTTCGCCCAATATACCTAGGGTATCATCAGTAGAATATGACCTTGACTCCATTGTGGCTAGAGGTGTGATACGAGTGATAAGTGACTACAACTCGGTAGATTATATGATGCATAAAGGTCAGCAAATTGGGTACCAATACGAGCTAGCCAAGACATACGCTGATGAGCGTGGGCTGAAATTAGAGATAGATGCCTGCAACGATCCTAAAGAGGCAAGGCTACGACTTGCAGACGGCAAAGCAGATATATGGGCGGCATCGCTACTAGTAGATACAATTTCGGCATGGTCAGAAGATTTACTCTATACCGATGCATATGCGCAAAGCTGCATTGTACTTGTTTCCAACGAAAAAACAGAAACATTACCAGACAGTGTATGGATACAAGAAGGGACATTTGAGGAAGAACTGGCATTGAACATTGCCGACACAGCGGGATGGGTTGTAATAGCAGTGCCACACTACAGTGTAGAGCAGATAGTTCAGATGGTAGGAGAGCGAGAA
>JAKSLC010000012.1 GCA_024401415.1 Bacteroidales bacterium
TTATTATTGATTCTCAAGGGATAAATATCCATCAAAGAAGGCGCTTTATAGAAGATCATATTAAGAATGATGGACTTGCGATACAAGAGATATTTCTGCAGAGACTTGTAGAACTAGCATTTCTATTCTACGTCCATAAGGATGGCACTGTGACATATTTAGGAACCAATTATTATGGAAGTGCTTCCAATGGAACCTTTGGGGTGGAGTATATTGGAATTAATCCAATGGCTGAATATGAAACACTTGTAGGTAAAGACTGGGAGAGCATTGCTTCTAGGCACCTTGCTGACGCACTACGAGAAGTAGTAGTTCCAGAAAAATATCACGGATATTTGGGAATAGACTCCATGTTGTACCTTGACAATGAAGGAATCCCACACCTCAGGGCATGTGTAGAGGTTAATCTTCGTATGACGATGGGAAATATTAATCTAGGAATAAGAAATTGCTGTCCACCCGATATAAAGGCTTCTTGGAGCATTGTAGTCAAAAAGGAAGGAGTTATTTTGCCTGGAACATCACTTAAGGATGCTATAAGGCACCCTATAGGCAGTTTTATACTCATGAATGGAGAGAAATTTGCCGCAGTCGGTGAATTTTTGTAACGTTTTTATTCTTTTTATCCTTAAAAAACTATTATTCTGGCGTCTAATCAGCTCTTTGTTGTTAATAAACAATAATATCATTGTCATAATCAACTGCAGTGTGCAAATTTGCAATCAGAAAATATAAACACTAAGAGTTGATGAATCTATTTAAACAACTGATAAATCTTAACCTTATTGCTCTTGTTGCTGCAATAGTTGCTGGCTGTGCTTCATCTGAAGAGAAAGATGTGAAGCAGATGGTCGGACAAGTGATCTGCACACAAGGGGATTCTATGTTGGTAGTTGTAGCAGGAAAAGATACTATATCGATGCATAGTACTATCAAGGCTACAGACATGCCACTGGAGAAAGATTCTGTTGTACTATACTATGTGATGGACAATAATGGATTGGTTCACATAGAGGATGTTATCGTACTAAACCATAATGAGCCAGTACTCAACAATGTAACAGCAATGTTGATAGGCAAGTGGGAGATAGACGATATTGAAGGCAATGATGCGCCATTCAAAGAGATGTTGTTTGACAAATCACTTAAAGGTTATGTAAAGACAGGTGACGGAATATTGAGTGGAATTGATTGGTTGCTCAAAGGTAAAAACGTGACTTACGGAAATGGAGTCTCGACCAATTCACTAAAATATAGAGTTTTAAGAGTTGATGCAAATACTCTTACCGTTACCGATCAAGTGTCAGAGTATAGGCTTAGAAGGCTTTTCAATTGAAAAATATCAGTCGTTCCATACTTCGCCTAGCAATACCGAATGCCGTATCAAATATTACGGTACCACTTTTAGGACTTATAGATACTGCGATAGCAGGACGAGTAGCGGGCGATGCGGGAATAGGAGCAATAGCATTAGGAGGAGCAGTTTTCAATCTTTTGTATTGGAACTGCTCCTTTTTGCGTATGGCTACCAGTGGATTGGTAGGGCAGGCATACGGCAGGGGAGACTGGGGGATGTGCAGGAAGCTCCTGATGCGAGGAGTGGTACTGGCCCTAATAATCAGTGCTATATTTCTATTATTCAGGCAAAATATTACGGGAATAGCAGTTTGGGTATTGAGTTCGGACAACGTATTTACCCTTACATCGGCAACAGCGACATACGTTGCGATACGCATTTGGGCGGCACCGGCAGTGCTTTTAGGCTATGCGACACAAGGCTGGATGGTGGGGATGCAGAAATCTAAACTGCCTATGGTTGTGGCGATAACATCAAACGTATTCAATATTGTATTCAGTTATATCCTTGCTGTCAGAATGGATATGGGGATAGAGGGAATAGCATTAGGCACAGTTGCGGCACAATACCTAGCACTTGGCATTTGGATTCTAGGAATAATCAGGGATAGGGTATTGCTGGATACGATAAAAGAGAAGCGCTACGGGGGAAGTACAGTAGATGTCAGCTACTCCAGCTTCATTAAGAAAAATATAGATATATTTCTACGCACAATAGTACTAGTGGGAGTACACTGTGCGATGACAGTCTTTGCGGCTCGGACAGGCGAAACGGAGCTTGCCACCACTGCCTGCCTGATGCATTTCTTCATGCTGTTTTCCTATGTTTCTGATGCCTTAGCATATGCGGCAGAGGCACTTACAGGTAAGTATATAGGTGCGGAGAGTAAAGATATGCTGAGAGCTATGATACGCAAGCTTGCTATATGGAGTCTCATATTGAGCATAGCGGCTACACTCGGGTATCTCTCGGCTTGGTCGCAATTTTTGCAAATGTTGGGTGCTTCGTCAGATGTAGTGACGAATGCAGAGGAGTATATATACTGGATTATTTTCATAACATCACTTAGCTTCATGGCCTTTGTGGAAGATGGTATAATGCTAGGGGCAGCAAATACACGTGCTATGGTAATGACGGTATGGATGGCAGGAGCTATGGGAGCTTGCTGCAGTGCGTTGCTGTGGAGATGGGATGTGATGTGGGCATTATGGATAGGATTTGGTGTATTTATGATTATGCGAGGAGTGCTATTAGTACCTAGTATTAGGGATATTATTGCCAACAAGTAGAACAATACCCATAAATGGGTATACAATACCCAAGGATATAATATTACTTTTGCATGACAATATAAGATAAGATGAAAGCAGTAAAGATATATGAGGCGTCGGACAAAATGATAAACCTCATTAGAGATAACTACAATATTCTTCAGTCGCTCAGTGCATTTGGCATTTCTCTAGGCTTTGGAGACAAGACGGTAGAGGAGACCTGTTTGTTGAATAATGTTGACACAAAAACATTTCTTGCCGTAGTTAACCTCACGATAAATGGGGCGACTAATATTAACATAGAGTCTCTTTCAGCAGAGACACTATTACGCTATCTGGAGGCATGTCACCATTATTACCTAGACTATCAGTTGCCATTTGTTCGCAGAGAGCTGTCGGAATCCATCTATATAAATGACAAATTAGGGAAACTTATATTGCAGATGTATGATGAGTATGCCAAAGAGATATACAAACATATGCAGTATGAGGAGAGGATGCTATTCCCATACGTGAGAGATTTGCTACAAGGCAAATACTCTACGACATATAGTATTGATACTTTTGTGAAGCACCATACGGAAGCAGACAAGAGTCTTAAGGAGTTGAAGAGTCTAATAATAAAATATCTGCCTAGCGATATACATAACAGCAACAAGTTGACCTCTACATTATTTCTGATACACAATAATGAGGAGTGGCTTGGTAATCACCAGGAGGTTGAGGACAGTGTATTTGTGCCTCTAATAAGACGAATGGAAGACAACTTGAAGCATGAGCGACTGAGCAGTGCTATCTCAGCATTTGCCAATGCTGAGAGTGCTGATGAGGCAGACATGCTATCGGCACGAGAGAAAGACGTGATCATAGCAGTGGTACAAGGCATGAGCAATAAAGAGATTGCAGAGTACCTATGCATAACGATAAATACGGTCATTACGCACAGGAAAAATATTGCACGTAAGCTACAGATACATAGTGCGGCGGGATTAACAAGCTATGTCATAGTAAATGGGCTGGTAGACATAGAGAGTTTGAAAAAATAGACAGTACCTATTTGATTATATAGTAATCATTCTTAGATTTGCACCACTTATTATAAATCTATATATACCGTAATATGAAACATTTATTATTAGCACTATTTCTATTAGGTGCTGTTATGAACCTCTGCGCTCAGGAGGTATCAGAGTATCTTGTCGTATCAGAAGATGATAAGACACCTGTTAAAAATGCATATGTCTATAATAAAGCCACTTCGGAGGGTAGTATTGTCGATGATGATGGCCTTTTTGCATTAGACAAAGATATTCGGGACAACGACACTATAGTAGCCTCTTGTTTAGGTTATGAGCAGACAATCATTTGTGGATCACAATTAAAGAGAGTCAAAAAGATTAGGATGGTGAGTGTTACATACGCCTTAGAAGAGGTGATAGCTCGTCCTAATAAGGCTGTGGATATTGTGAACAAAGTTAAAGAGCTATTGAATTTGAACTATCCTAATGAACTTTGTCGGTACAAACTACATGTAGAGCATTTGTTAAGTTCAGGGAGTAAGAAGGTTACACGTTTTTCCGGTGCAGTAGTCTGTTCATTAGATGGATATCAAAAAAATGAATCTGGAGAGTATAGACTATTGACCTACAATGAGTTTGAAGATCATAAAAACGAGTTAGGATTCAGCATCCCATATCGATTTGACGTATTCCCAGATCAATTAGTAGAGAGAGCCATTTTGAAAAATCTGAATTTCCTAGAGAAGACAAAGAGGTACAATTATACGATAGAGGAGTCGGCTCCAAACACCATACGTATATCCTTCAAGCCACTCAAAATGACCGGTGAGTATAGGTTCTCGGGCTACATGATTATCAATCCTGCGACGTATGCCATAGAATATTTAGTGTATAATGAAGAGCCAGGTATGTTCACGAAGAAAGATATGGTACTGTACGTAAGTTATATTCCTGTGCCACTGCTAAAAACTAATGGTGTATATACTTGCAAAAAAGGATCAACAACAATATCCTTTGTAAAAAATGGAGGTAAATACCATATAGGCAGAATGGTAAATGAGTACACATATTTATACAAGCCAACCAAAGGCGATCCTACAGAGTTCTCTGCGGTAAATGAGATTGAGAATATGTTTGGTGTAATTGCTGATTATGAGAAGTTAAAACAGATAAATATGAATCTGTATAATCTTGAAGAGTGGGATTATAATGAACTTAAATTATCAGCAAATGAACGTCGACAGAAAGCAAAATATGAGAAGTATATTAAGAAGATAAAGGATAAGTATCCTGATATTGAGTTGTGATAGAAAATAACAAGACAAAGAGGCTGTGTCGGTATTTTGACACAGCCTCTTTTCATGCTAGATATATGAAGTAATTATTTTTTCCAGAGTTCGCGTAGGAAGCGGAAGTAAAGGAGATGGCGCCAAGTAGACCAATCATGACCGGCATAGCCGCCCACATAATAGTCGTACTTAATATTGTGGGCATCGAGAGCATCAGTAAAGCCCTTAACGCGAACATTGAAGAAACCTGACTGCTCCTTTGCACCTTGTCCGATAAAGAGATAGTGGCACTTAGAGTTGACATCAGGGTCATTACGGAACTTGCCTATAGTATTCTCGCAGTCGTTATCGCCAGCCGAGAGGACGCCAAAATTAGCGAACAAGTCGAGTGAATTGAGACCTACGAACATAGTATGGCGGCCACCCATAGAGAGGCCAGAGATAGCGCGACCTTCAGGCTTAGCAATAGTCTTATAGTGCGAATCTACGAATGGGATGATACACTCGCGCATTTCACGATTGAAGATATCGAAAGTGAGGTCTACGTGCTTAGGGTGATTACGGTGTATGACCTGATTATTTACGATTGCGATAATCATAGGCTTAGCCTGACCTTCTGCGAGTAGATTATCCATGATGAAATTGACGCGACCGTCATACATCCAGTTAGAAGGGAGTTCGCCTGAACCACCCATGAGATAGAGAACAGGGTAAGCCTCGTTAGGATTGTACTTTGGAGGGAGGTATACATACATATCACGCATACCCTCTGTAACGGTACTATAATAGAACTGGCGAGTTACAGTACCATGCTCGACCTCTGGCTTAGCATCATACCACTGAGGACCATCGCCATGAACAATAAGTTCGCTATAAGGAGGCATGGCAGTGAAAGCTGCATATTCATTATTTGGGTCGGCCATAGAGACGCCATCTACGATGATATTATATTGATACATATCGACAGGAAGAGGGCCGATTTTCAGGGTCCATATACCATCATCTCCCTTAGAGAAAGGCACAGGTTCCTTAATGTCCAATACGGTAAGCATAGCGCCAGATAGTCTAACAGACTCAGCCTTTGGGGCGCGGATACGGAAAATTACTGTATGATCATCCTGAACATCAGGAGAATTAAGATTTGCGCTAAAAGGAATGAGACCCTCGGTATCCTTTTGAGGACAGTATGTCAGGTTGACATTAGATTGCTGGGCATAGCCAAACTGAGCTAAAGAAGCGAAAGCCATGGCAGCTAACAGATGTTTTTTACTCATGATATGTGAATGTTATGTTAATACGTTGCATTTTAGGTTGTGGGCAAAATTATTGTTTTTTTCCGATATTGGTATGCTAATGGTAAAAATATGGCTAAAAGAGAGAGTCGCGCTATACTCGGGCTATACTCGGGGAAGACTCGGAGAGCACTATTGTTCATCGCAAAATTTTTGTTACGAGTAAATTGTTGTAGTTGCATATTTATTATCTTTGGGCAACTTAATTTCAACCAACGAACATGAAGAGACTAATAGTGTCTGCAGTAATGCTGACTGCAGTATTGGCGTCTTGTACGCATGAAAAATCCGAAGCACAAGTATCAGAATCGGCACAGACTGCAGACGGCATAGTGTATAAAGATGAGAATGTAGAAATAGTACAACTAGATTCACACACATGGCATGGTAAAGGTAATTTGATGTATAATGAGTCTATTTACCTTATAGAAGGCGAGAAAGAGGCTATACTTCTTGATGCAGGTACAAAGATGCCTGGATTGAGGAAGATAGTGGAGGGTATAGTAAATAAACCCGTCACCCTAATAGCCACACATGTACACCCTGACCATACAGGAATGGCAGTCAACGAGTGGGAAAGCATTTGGATAAATGCCGCAGATGAAGTAAATGTGCCTAGATGTATGCCAAACTACAAAGGAGAGAAAAAATACCTAACGGATGGTCAGATATTTGATTTAGGAGGCAGACAGATAGAGATACTCTTTGGTCCTGGACATACACCAGGTTCAACAATATTCATAGACAAAGAAGCGAAATATGGCTTCAGTGCTGATGCATTTGGATCGACCAATCTATTGGTATTTACAGATTTGTCGACAGAAGCAGGTACATGCGATAGGGTATTGCGCTTTGTAGAGAAATATGGATTGACGCACTTTTACCCAGGACACTTTGGAGGAGAAAACCTTGAGACACCACAAAGAATTAAAGATATAAAGACACTTTGTGAAGGTGTACTTGATGGAACTCTGGAAAAAGAGACAGACCTATTGAATGGAATGTTGAAATACTACGTTGATGGAGATGGAATCAGAGTAAGATTTGGCGAGACGCAAATTCGATAAATGTACACACGCAAATTATATGAACAAATTATACAAAAAGTATGTTATCCTAATGCTGGCTGTGGGGCTCTGCCAGCAAGCCGTGGCAGAGGTCAGAGATTCTGTAGAGATATCAGAAATAGTAGTTACAGGAACGCGACAGAAGACAGACATAAGGCATTTACCTATGACTGTAAGTGTAGTGAGTAAACAAGCTCTTACACAACGTAATCAGCCGAACATAATGCCTGCATTATCAGAGAATGTACCAGGACTATTTGTAAGCACCCGAGGCATGATGGGGTATGGAGTATCAAACGGAGCTGCGGGAGGCATAATGCTACGAGGCATTTCAGGAGGAGCAGGGCAAGTAATGGTAATGATAGACGGACATCCGCAATACAACGGAATATACGGACACCCTATAGCAGATACCTATCAGTCGCACTACGCGCAACTAGTAGAGGTACTGAGAGGTCCGGCATCTGTGCTATACGGTTCAAACGCCATGGGAGGCGTAATAAACATTGTAACAGAACAGAATAGAGAAACAGGACATGCGCTAAAAATAAACCTTGGATCAGGCTCATACGGCACAATTCAAGGCGATATAGCCTATAAAATGAACAATACGAAGAGTTCTGTTTCAGTAGGCGGGCAATATATGAGAAGTGACAACCACAGGCCACGTATGGGCTTTGAGCAGTATGGCGGATTTGGCAAGCTATCATACGACCTGAATCAGAATTGGAATATATGGGCTGACGTTAATGTAACTCGTTATAACTCATCGTATCCGGGAGCTATAAATGCACCAATGCTAGAAGCAGACCAATGGATAACGCGAGGATTTGCCACGATGGCAGTAGAGCATGAATATGAGAAGACAAGCGGTAGAGTAAGCGTATACTCCACATACGGCTGGCACAAGATAAACGACGGATACAGAGCAGACCAACCTACGGCGGCACCACAGAGCAGGTATTTCCGTTCAAAAGATGCTTTAGCAGGAGTTTCGGCATACGAGAGCTTTGAGGTAATTGACGGCGGTAGATTTACATTAGGTGTTGATTATCAACATATTTATGGCAATGCGTATTACACTTCGAGAGAGACAGGTGAGGTACTAGAGACACAGAATAAGCAAAGCGGCAGAGAAGAGAATAATGAGATAGCAGTCTATCTAGATGTGCGACAAGATATTGCATCATGGTTGACGATTGATGCAGGTATCCGTTGGGATAAGCACAGTGTGACAGGTGATGAGTGGGTGCCACAAGCAGGAATTGTAGTCAGACCATCAGAAACAGGAGAATTGAAAGGAACGGTAAGCAAAGGCTTCAGAAATCCAACCATGCGAGAGATGTATCTATATCCTCCATCGAACGAAGATCTGAAGCCTGAGAAGATGATGAACTACGAGATAGCTTGGCGACAGAGATTCACAGGTATTACGTACGGCATTAATATTTTCCTTATTAAAGCAGATAATATTATTCAAACCGTTGAGCGTAAGAATGTTAATACGGGAGAAATAGAGAATAAAGGAATAGAGCTAGAGGCTAGTTGGCATATAAATAATAATTGGCGAATAATCACAAACCATAGTGTGTTAAACATGAAATATCATGTATTAGCTGCCCCGGAATACAAAGGTATGATAGGAGTTGGCTATATGAAAGACAGATGGGATGTAGATTTAGGAGTTCAGCAATTATCAGGGCTATTCACACAGACGGGAGCGAAAGAGCATAAAGAGAATGCTACAATAGTAAATATGAACGCAGGATTCAACGCTACGAAAAACCTACTAATATGGTTGAGGGGCGAGAATCTATTGGGAGAGAAATATGAGGTTATAGCTGGTTATCCTATGCCTAAGGCTACATTTATGGGAGGAATCAGATTCAACCTCTAATTGATATTATACATTTGATATTGATCCCCAATGGCTTAGGCTGTTGGGGACTGTTTTTTGTGCTTCAGGACAGCAGCAATCAAGGCTCCTGAGAGATTGTGCCAGACACTGAATATAGCACCAGGGATAGTGGCGAGAGGGTATGTTGCGAAGTGAGTATTAGCCAGAGAAGTCGCCAACCCTGAATTTTGCATGCCCACTTCGATAGCTATAGCAATTCTTTTAGGCTTTTCGAGGTTGAGAAGACGACCGATGAGATAGCCACAAACCAGGCCCAGGATATTATGCAGAATAACGATACCCATGACCAATAGTCCAGAAGAAAGAACCTTCTGCGCATTAAGGGCCATAATAAGACCAATAATTGTTGCTATAGCTATGCAAGAGAAGGCAGGAAGGATAGAGACCAGTCTATCTGTTACGGAGCGCATATAACGCTTTGCGACGAACCCTAAAGCTATAGGGAAAATGACCACTTGTACAACGCTTATGAGCATAGAAGCAACATCGACATCAACATTATGGCCCACCAAAGCATAAGTAAGAATAGGTGTCAAGACGGGAGCCAATAGGGTAGATATGCCGGTCATACCAACAGATAGAGCCACGTCGCCATCAGCCAGATATGTGATAACATTAGAAGCTGTCCCCCCAGGGCAGCAACCGACAAGAACAACACCTATAGCAATCTCTGTAGGGAGGTTAAACACATAGCATAACCCCCAAGCCAGGAGAGGCATAACAGAAAACTGTGCAGCACATCCGATGAATACCCCCAAAGGACGCGTGAATACCACCCGGAAATCGGACAGATTGAGCGTTAAGCCCATTCCGAACATAATAATACCAAGGAACCAATTGATAGAAGAAGAAGGGATCCACAAGAAAGATTCAGGCATGGCAACAGCGAGTATTGATACGGCTAATATAATCCATGCAATATTACTAGATATAAAAGATACTATTCTGTTGATGTTCACGGTATTATGCTGCTAAAATATATTACTCCATACGACCCCACTTCATCTCTTCGCCATTACTATCATACTGCTTACGCTTACCAACAGGAGGTTCTGACAGAGAGATACGCACAACGGCAGTATGAGCAATACTCTCAGCCATAGCCTGATCGAACGCAGCCATGTGATTAGGAAGGAAACGTTGGCAGATTGCACGCATAGCCATTACAATCTCATCATTATCAGAAACCAATTCAGCCTTGCCGAAAGCAATAGCAGACTGGAATTCAAGAGTAAAGCTATTATCCTTTGGACCGACTACAGGCTTACACTTAGTTACGGCACTCAAGCATACATCAGGATTTTTGGTTATTGCATCAATCTTTTTACCCACTTTAGCACAATGAAAATAGAATGTCTTTTCATCTGTACGTACCAAAGATAGTGGCAAAGCGTATGGCATACCATCTGCATCTGTCATTCCGACAGTAATATATGGAGCGCGATCTAGAACCTCTAGAGCCCATTCTGCGCTCATTTGTCTGCTTTCTTTTCTCATAAATTGATTGTATATAATAGTACAAAGGTAATGTCTATAGCATAAAAATCAATCATTTAGGTGTTATATTTAGAACGCAATGGTGGGCAAAATAGACGAACAAATGTTACATATTGAGAAAAAAACATACTTTTGTATTTGTTCAGATTATTATTCTGAATAGAAGCACATAGTTTGTACATTAAAACGTCGTAGATTTAACGTATGAAGTTCTTTTCACTATTAGTCATGGCTACGCTCTGCTCAAGCATTTTCGGACAGAGTGTATCGACAAAAGTCGACCATGTAACAATCTATCGCAAAGGCGCTCTAGTCAATCGTACAGGACAGATTGACATCTCACGAGGCACGACAACCCATTATATTGAGAATATCTCATCAGGGGTAGATCCGAATTCGATTCGTGTTGCGTTATATAACTCCAAAGCGAAAGTACTTTCAATAGAACACGAATATTCATACTCTGTATCGACCGATACAGTAACCATTATTAAGGAGGCAGCCAAAAGACGAGCTGCCCTAGCAGACTCCATTTTGAATATTGAGTCGCGCCTCTCTGTGCTGAACAGTGAAATGTCTTTACTTTTAAATAATTCGAGAGTAGGTTCAAAGGATGGCACAAACGCACAGCAACTCTCGCAAATGGTCACATATCAGAGAGAAGAGCTAACAAGCATCAGAATGACCACGCTCAAACTTGAAGATAAGAAAAAAGAGTTTGAGAGTGAGCGTAATAAACTGCTTGCTCAAGTTAAAAGCAAGTCGCTCAACTCCATGAAAATGACATCGCGAGTAAAGTTGTCCATACAGTCAGACATAGACATTGCTAATGCCAAGATAACCCTTGATTACCTTGTATATGATGCGTCTTGGTATCCAACATACGATATCCGAATTAAAGATACAGACAAGCCATTGAAACTAGGGTATATGGCACGGGTATCCCAGTCTTCTAATGAAGATTGGAAAAACGTCAAGCTGACGCTATCTACAGGGAATCCTGTAGTAGAGAATGTGAAGCCAGAATTCAATACTATGATAGTAGGGTATTCCAATACGAAACGAACATCATCTTGGGACCGCGTCATGAGTAACTACTATATCGGTCGTGTTATTGACTCAGAAGGCAAAGGTATTGAAGATGTAAAAGTTGAGAGTCTTCATAATTCATCAGAATATACCTTTACCGACAAAGATGGATTCTTCGGGTTAAATCTGTCTAGTGGAAGCAATCTATGGTTTTCACGTCGTGGATATAACAACACTAAAACACAAAATGTTAAGAAAGTGGTAGTAGAGATGACTCAATCAAATGATACAGATCTATTTAAGACGCTTGGCAAAAAAAAGACACGTGAGATTTATAACGTTTCTAACGATATAGAGATGTATGATTCTGAAGCAGATGAGAGTAGAGAAGTCGCGTTTGAAGAGATAGAAGAGATGGAAGAGGCCCCCACAGTTAGTCGCAAATCAAAAGTAGTGATGAAGACAAATGTACCTCTGACACTAGAGCAGACTTTATCATCTACCGATTTTGCTATTGATTTGCCATATACCATTCCATCTGGGGCTGTAGATTTCAATGTAAATATGCTCACATACGACATAAATGCAGATTACATATTCTCAGCACTGCCAAGGATGTCTAATGATATCTATCTAGTAGCCAATATCCCTAATTCGTATAACTATTCACTTCAAAAAGGAAATGCCAAGATATACTTAAACAACGTATTTGAAGGCGAGACTACAATAGACCCAGATGCAGTGCAAGATACACTGACGATATCTGTTGGTCGCGACAAATCGATAGCTATTTCAAGAGAAGAGGTAGTTTCCAACACATCGCACACTATACTCAGAGGAAATCGCATAGAGAAGACCTTTGAGATAGTGATAAAGAACAACAAGAAGCAAGCTGTACATATAGAAGTCATAGACCAGTATCCTATTTCAGAGTACAAAGATGTAAAGATTACCCTTACAGAGTCTTCTGAAGCTGAGGTTGATGCTGAAACGGGCAAACTATTGTGGAACATAAAATTACAGCCACAAGAGCAGCGTAAGTTGCGATTCTCATACGAGATAAAATGTCCTAAGAATCGCTACAATTTCAAGTTTCTTTAATAATCCTCATTAGTACATTATAGCTATGAAGCATATATTTACCGCAATACTTGCAACAATCTCCGTCGCATCCATGGCGCAGAGAGTTGACACCCATATAGACAATGTTATAGTTTATCGAACTGGAGCAACTGTTACCCGTACAGGAACAATAGATATCAAAAAAGGTACTCATACCTACAAATTTGAGTCACTATCGCGCGATTTGACACCAAATTCAGTACGTATGGTTGTGAAGAACGACAAACCAACAATAGTTTCATTTAACTGTCAGAGAGAGAAGGAAGTTAGTGATGAGCGTTCTGCAACCATTAAGAAACTACAGAAAGAGCAGACAACGCTTAGGAAAACATTGAGCGAACTAGAGATTCGCAAGCAGATACTGGAGCATGAGAGGTCATTGATATTTGAGAATGACCAAGTTGGCACAGAGAAAGGTGTAGATGTAAATGCGCTATCGCAGATGGTTAAATACTATAAGAGTCAGCTTACCACTATCAATGCCCAGCTGACAGATAATAACAAGAGACAGCGAGAGAGCAAAGACAGACTCAATAAGGTTGCGCAAATTATTGATATCGAGAGGTTATCATTAAAGAATGATTTTTCGGTAGTGAATCTGACACTAGAGTCGCCAGAAGACATTCAAGAAGTGGAAGTTGAACTTTCGTATTTAGTATGTAATGCCTCATGGAACCCAGCTTATGATGTTCGCATTAAAGACATTACAAAGCCATTTGCACTTGATTATATGGCGCGAATCAAGCAGAATACATTTGAGGATTGGGAAAATGTACATTTAACACTCTCTACTGCAGATCCTTTCGAGGATAATACTAAACCAGAATTTAGTAAAATAACATTCCCTTCAGGCATGCACAAATCCAAGAGTGTTGTCACTGGACATATCATAGGTAATACTGTAACGGGTAAAGTTATATCTGCAGATGACAATCAACCATTACCAGGAGTCAGTGTATTTGAGGAAAATTCAAATAATACTGCCATAACAGATATAGATGGCAATTTCAAGTTGAGAATGAACAATACAAATAATAATCTGTGTTTCTCATTTATTGGGTATAAGACAGAGCGCTTAACTCCAGGTGGTAAGATGACGGTTGTTTTAGAGCCGGCTTATAGCGAACTAGAAGAAGTTGTAGTTGTTGGTTATGGAAAAATCTCTGGAGAATACGATACAGAAAGGAATCAAGCACCTATCATAACGTCATTACCTATATCCATTGAACAATCTATCGTGACAAACCAAGAGTATGCCATAAAGATGCCATATACGATACCATGTGACAATAAAGATCATTCTGTCAACATGTTCACATATAAGATTGAGTCAGACTACCACTACTCATGCATACCACGTCAGTCAAAAGACGTCTATTTGATGGCAACTGTTCCAAACTGCAGTAAATATTCGTTACTACCAGCAGAAGCGAGTCTGTTTGTAGATAATGCGTACCAAGGACATACTATGGTAGAGCCAGATAATGTAAGTGATACTCTCTCTATTTCAGCAGGTTGTGATAAGGCTATTGCAGTAACACGAGAAGAAGTACGAACAAATAAAGCAAAGTCGTTCATTGGCTCAACAGTACGTGTCAGCAAGTGCTTTGAGATAGTAATAAAGAACAACAAAAACGTTGCCACAGAGGTAGAGGTTATAGATCAGTATCCTATTTCTCGTTCATCTGATATAAAAGTTACCCTTACAGAGAGTGCAGGTGCTGCAGTTGATAAAGAAAAAGGTAAGCTGACGTGGAAAGTCTCTTTAAAGCCACATGAGCAGCGCAAGATACGATTCTCATACGAAGTAGTACATCCGAGAAGCTCGAAAATTACTGTATACTGAGACAAATATACTAGCAAGCAACCTTAACAAGGTGTATTTCAAACACCAAAGTGGAGTTACATGGAATACCAGATACCCCACGCGAGCCATAGCCCAATTCTGCTGGTATATAAATACGCCATTTATCGCCCTCGTGCATCTGAGGAATAGCGATTTGCCAGCCAGGTATCAGTTCTCCTAGTCTGAAAGCATCTGGATAGGCTTGCTTTGTATTGTCATCAAATACTCTGCCAGATATAAGCTGCCCCTTGTAATAAACCGTTACAACGCTTTTAGAAGTAGGCTGAACGCCATTTCCTGTCTCCAATATCTCATACAGAATGCCTTGTGAGAGTGTCTTTACACCCTCCTGTACCTGTTTGTCCTTTAAATATTGCTCGTTCTCAATGCGATATTGGTCTTTATTATTCTTCGCCATAGCACTCATATTTTGATTCATTATACAAATATGGTACTTTTTCGGGACGGATAATAGTATATTTGCAATATATATTTGACTACATGAATATGAATGGAATAATGCTGACAGCCATAGGCGTAGGAAGCTCTACTTTAATAGGCTCTGTAATAGGATATTTCTTCAAGAATGTATCTCATAAAGTAAATGATACCATAATCGGTCTATGTGCCGGTATCATGTTATCCGCCTCTGTACTAGGTCTTCTAGTGCCGGCATTCAAACTATCTCCTGAGTGGACAGATGTGTGGCTGCCATGTCTCGGAGTAATCCTAGGAGTGTTGGTGTTAAATCTTCTAGACCAGATAACGCCTCATCTTCATACTATTACTGGTGTGGAGCCAGAAACGCATGCCAATAATCAGCATATAGACAAGGTGCTGCTCTTCGTGTTGGCAATAGCCCTACATAAATTCCCAGAAGGAATGGCTGCTGGTGTGGGGTTCGGAGGCGAAAATTCCTCCGATGCCGTCAGTGTAGCGATAGCCATCTCACTGCAGAACGTGCCGGAAGGTATGGTCATTATTTCACCTCTTTTGCTCGCAGGGGTCAGTCAGACCAGAACATTCATCATTGCTATCGTAATAGGCCTATTGGAAGTCCTAGGTGTATTTGTAGGATATTATCTGGGCGGACTCTCATCTGTCATTCTCCCCATGATGCTTGCCCTCTCGGGTGGCGCAATGCTTTATGTGGTGAGTGACGAGATGATTCCAGAGAGTCATACCCACGGCTATCAGAAGCAAGCTACATACGCACTCCTTGCGGGCTTCGTGCTGATGCTTTTGATAGAACGAATATAAAAGCTGTATAGGTTGTAGTTATCCATAATTCATCTCACTTGAAAAGATGCTTTGAATAACAATATTTTTTGTGTAAAATTGTAATCTCAAAAAAACAAAACAATAACTCTTAATTACTTAAAATCATGACAAAAACAAAGTATTCTGGCACACAAACAGAAAAGAACCTAGAAGCTGCATTTGCTGGTGAGTCGCAGGCTCGCAATAAGTATACCTATTTTGCATCCAAAGCAAAGAAAGAGGGTTTTGAGCAGATTGCAGCTATTTTTCAGCACACAGCAGACAACGAGAAGGAGCACGCAAAGATGTGGTTCAAGGAGTTGTCAGGCATAGGTTCTACCGCTGAGAATCTTGCAGCAGCTGCAGATGGCGAAAACCATGAGTGGACAGATATGTATGAGGGCTTTGCAAAGACAGCAGAAGAGGAAGGATTCCCAGAGTTGGCTGCAAAGTTCCGTCTTGTAGCAGCAATAGAGAAGCGCCATGAAGAGCGTTATCGTGCATTGCTACAAAATATTGAGGCTCAAGAGGTATTCAAGAAGAGTGAGGTTAAAGTATGGGAGTGCCGTAACTGCGGTCATATTGTGGTAGGCACATCAGCTCCAGAAGAGTGCCCTACATGTAACCATCCACAGGCGTACTTCGAGATTTGCCTTAATAACTTCTAAATTTGTACTATTTCGGTGAGCCGAAAAATGACAATAACGATAATATTATTGGTTGTGTCAGTAGCGTCTCTTGCGCTACTGGCACATCCTGCTTTTGGTGCAACCCCCAAAGGCGACAGACTGGACCGCATAAAAAAGTCGCCAAACTACAGAGATGGACAGTTCCGCAACCTGCAGAGTACAGTCATGATGACGACAGACCGCGGTCGTCTTTCTACCATGTGGCATTTTATTACGGAAAAGAAGAACCCGAAGAGGATACCTACAGATACTATCCCTATGACTAAAGTCAATCTGTCGGCGTTGGACACGAGCAAAGATCAGATAGTATGGATGGGGCATTCGAGCTATCTTCTAGTGTTCGGAGGAAAGACTATACTTGTAGACCCTGTCCTCACGCAGAGTTTCCCTGCTTCAATGGCCATGAAGCCTTATCCTGGCACAGATCTATATAAGCCAGAAGATATCCCGGATATAGATTGCCTTATTATTACTCATGACCATTATGACCATCTGGATCGCGGTACAGTAAAACAGATTCGTAATAGGGTAGAACGAGTGATATGTCCACTCGGTGTTGGTGCTCATTTTGAAAAATGGGATTATGACCCTGATAGAATTACAGAACTCGATTGGTGGGAAGATACTGAGGTTGACTCGCTCGTCATCACATGTACACCTGCCCGTCACTTCTCCGGCAGATTCCTTAAATCCAATCCTACACTATGGGCATCATTCATGGTACAATATAACGGTCGCGCAGTATTTATCGGTGGTGACTCAGGCTATGGTATTCATTTCAAGCAGATAGGGGAGAGATTCCCAAATATAGATCTGGCAATATTGGAGAATGGTCAGTATAATGAAGAGTGGCGTAATATTCATACTATGCCAACCCTTCTACCACAGGTTATTAAAGATTTGAACCCGAAAAAGCTTCAGCCTGTGCATAACAGTAAATTTGCTCTAGCGAAACACGATTGGGATGAGCCTATGCGACTGATTCGAGAAGCGGCTGAGGCCGATAGTACTATTTGTCTATTGGGAGCTACATTAGGTAGACCTATAGAGTTTTAGTCAGGATTATCATGTCATTTGGCGTCTCAAATTGTGATATGGAGTTTCTACCTCAAACAATCAACCTATTTGTAATGCTTTTCTCCAAACAACTTAATCTTTATTCTCTTGCCGACCAAACAAGAAGAGTCAGGGTTATAATCCCGACCCTTATGCTTGTTCTTGCGGGTGTAGGTCTTAGCTGATTTGTGCACACGGCTGTTAGAATGGAAGCCAGGCCCCAAAATCTCCTGCTCTGCCTCCCTGTTGCCTTTGCGAGCTGCTTTAATCACATCGCGAAGGTCTTTGTCCATTTTCTTGTTCATAATTTCGTGGTTATAATTGGGTACTGTCTCGCAGTGCCCATAATTATCATTTGCAAATATAGTTAGATTTTCTTATATTTGCATGAACGTCATGTGATAACTGTTGTCTCTTCAAATAAGAGACTTTACGTACTAGTATACAAATTCACTGCATGAAGACAATTTTTACGTTGACACTCCTTGCTATTCCTTTCTTAGCAACGGCACAAACCAAGGTTATAGAAAAACCTATGGTAGGTTCAAAATCTGTCTATACGGACGGAATCAGTATAGAACGAATAGAAATTAAGAAAGATACCACTAGACTATATATGTCAGCATTTCTTCCCGGAGAAGGTAATAAAGCATGTATTGTAGGAGATACGTACATTGTGGTCAAAGAGCAGCGTCTCCCACTTCTAAAGGCCGAAGGAATAGTTCTAGATAGTTATTTCGTCGCTCCATCAGCCGAAGATCCATATAAAAAATTCACTCTCTGTTTTCCAGAAATAGATAAGGATATAGAAAGCTTCGATTTTATAGAGAGCGATTGCCCCCAATGTTTCAAAATGTGGAATATATCGCTCACAGATAGCCTATCAGCCAAGATTAGAGCGCAGAAAGAGAGTGAAGAAATAGCTATAGCAGAGGCTTCTACCATAATAGATGATGGCACTTACTTGGAAGACCCCCTATTTATGATAGGTAACACTACCATCAAAGGTCGTATTGTTGGATATCATAATGGCGTATTCGGGGGCGACGATACTCCAGTGCTATTTTATATCAACAATCCCTTCACCAGTAAATATGAATCATACAGCGCCTCCATTTTAGAAGATGGCACATTCGAGACAACTTTACCTCTGGTTCTCAAAGACCAGACTGTCAGTATAAAAATAAAGCCACTGTTCTACACAAATTTCATTGCCCGTTGTGGAGGTACCGAAGAGCTGGTAGTTGCGTTGTACCCTAAAGTTGGTATAGATGGTAGCCAAAATCCTGTATCGACAATGCATTATGCTGGAGACAATGCTGACATCAACAACTGTCTGGCAAAGGATATTCAAATTCATTTGATAAATGATATATTGAAATTCCGAGGTATGACAGCTTCAGAGTACAAAGAATACGTATACTCTTTAGGAAAAAAATACGAAGAAAAAGTAGCCCAAATGAATGTCCCAACTAAGGTGAAAGAGTATTTGATATATGATAGCAAGGGTTGGATGGGTTATTTCCTATTAATGCGTGATCACTAGATGAATTCTGCGTATGATGCACGTAAGAAGAAGGAGAGAACAGAAGAGTTCGTACCACCAGTAGTGGATGATGAGTATAATTTGTTCGTTCATGATTTGGGCCTCAATAGCAATAAATTGCTCTACACTGATTTATTTTGCGAAAATGCGATGCCTTTATATGAGCAATCCAGCAAATATATCAGAGAAGGAATATTATTAGACCTTTACAAGGTATACACGAATTGTAAACCTCTGAATAAGAACAATCTTATAAGTGAAGAACAGATAATAGAACTAGAGCAGATGAGTAACCCAATATTCGCAAAATATGCCAATATGCGAAACGCGAAACTGCATGCTGAACTAGAAAAGGCGAAGTCTAATGCTGGTTATTATGAACACAAGGCTGGAGAGACCGAAGCTGAGTCTTTGTTGGTAGACTTATTGAAGGATCACAAGGGGAAGGTAGTCCTTATAGATGCCTGGGCTACTTGGTGTGGTCCTTGTTTAAATGGCATTGAGAAGATGAAACCTGTAAAATCCGAATTAGAGTCTAAAGGTGTCGATTTTATATACATTGTAGATGAATCCTCATCTATGGACAAATGGAACAAAATGAAGGTCGGAATATCAGGAAGTCATCACCTTGTATCATCTTCATTGCTTGATAAGTTAAAGTCAATGTTTCATATAAGTGGATTCCCATCTTATTTTTTCATAAATAAGATGGGACAAGTTGCATATACGCATACAGGCCACAACCATGAAGAAATCATCTCAAAAATAAACGAACTAATAAAAGACTAAAAACAGATAAGTTAACATAAACATTTTCACGACATGAAAGTATTATTTACTTCAGCTCTCCTTGCCTTACCTCTTATGGCTTTAGCTCAGAGCAGAGTGGTTGAGAATCCAGAATATGGTTCTAAGTCAATTTTTACTGAATATCTTAACATTGAACGTGTCGAGGTCAAGAAGGATACGACCAAAATCACCTTGAATTCATACATGCCATACGAAGGCTTTTGGGCTCAGATTTCTGGTGATGCGTATATCGTAGCTAATGGTCAGCATCTTCCTCTCATCAAGGCAGAAGGCATTCAGTTGAATGAACCCTTCTATGCTCCTTCTGCTGATAATCGTAATCGCCGTTTTACTCTATGTTTCCCTGAGATTGATAAGGATGTAGAGAGCATAGACTTCATTGAGAGCGATTGCCCTCGATGCTTCAAGATTTGGAATGTGGCTGTTACCGAAAAGATGTCGGCAAAGTTAAAGGCTGAGAAAGACGCATCTGCAAAGGCATTCGCTGAAGCTATGGTAATAAATGACGATAGCAAGCCTCTGAGTGAGGCAAAATTTATGATAGGCAAATCTACGCTTAAATGCAAAATACTCGGGTATAGTAAGGAACTGTTTGGCGGAGAGTTTGTTGATATACTCTGTTACATCAATAACCCATTAACATTACACCAAGAATCTTTCCATCCCCGATTGTCTGAAGAAGGAACTTTCGAGATAGAGTTGCCATTGGTACTCGAGAATCAGACTATTGGAATTCAAATTCCCCCAGTGAATACGACCTTTGTAGCTAGATGCAATGGAACAGAGGAACTTATCATCGACCTCAAAACAATGTTCTTTGTTGATAAAAATAGAACGACACCAACTGGATTCTGGTATTTCAAGGGTGACAATGCCGACTTGAATAATGCTGTAGCTAAGTCTGAATCACGCACTCATTATATTACTTATAATGATGTTACTTCTTTCTCAGGAAAGACACCAGCAGAGTATAAAGAATATATCTATTCACTTGGCAAAAAGTCTGCTGAAAGCATTGACGCAATAGATATTCCAGCTATGGCTAAGGAGTACCTGAAGATTGTCGACAGAGGCAGAATGGCATACTACCTGTTTATGGGTTCTTATTTTATGGAGAAGGCTTATGGTAGGGTAAACAACAATAATAATGAGGCTTTTGAAACTCCGGTACTGGATAAAGAGTATTACCAGTATGTAAAAGACTTGAAACTCAACGATATGGATATCCTCTATTCCGACGACTACTACACCATTCCTTCGAATGTGTTGAATTCCTATATTCCACCAATAACGCTTGTTAGAGTGGTAGGGGCTATGAAAAACGCAGGAACGCTTGATGCTGTGGGTGAGAATGTATTGGAGCTCCTTAAGACCCTAGAAAAAGAAAAAAGAGTGCCGACTGAAAAAGAGAACGACACAGTAAGCGCTTTCATTAAAGAGTATATGGCATTTAATCCAAAGATTGAAGACTTGATCAAAACAATGCGCATGGAAGATGCACAGGATATGTTGGGTATGAATAGTGGCATAATGTTTGATCTTCGTGAAGTTCAGGAAATATGTAATGGATTTGACCAGAGTGTGAGTGCAACTGACAACCAGATAGCGTATCTCGAGAAATTATGCAGCCCTGTCTTCGCAGAGTATGCAAAAATGCGCAGCGCAGAGATACTAGCTATTATTGAGGCTGCAAGGTCTCATGGTGGATATACCATTTGTCGGAGCAATGAGACAGAGGCAGATGCCCTTCTCGCAGATTTGATAAAAGACCATGTAGGCAAGGTAGTGTTTATCGACATTTGGGCTTCATGGTGCGCTCCTTGTAGGCTTGGAATCGAGAAGATGAAGCCTTTAGAGCCGGAATTGGAGGCAAAGGGAGTTGATTTTGTTTATATTACTGACGAATCCACTCCAGAGAATGCATGGAACAACATGATATTGGATATAAAGGGTAGTCACTACAGATTAAAGTCAGAAGTTTTAAATAAACTGAAGGAAAAATTCAATTTCAGCGGAATCCCTTCATATATCTTCGTTAATAAGAAAGGCGAAGTTGCCCACACTAATGTAGGTTTCGGTGGTATAGAACCTATCGTATCTAAACTCAACGAACTATTAGCCGAGTAAACGTAACCTGAGACAATGGGACGACGTATTGCAATGCATAAATGAAAAAAATAAAGAGCATAGAGATGAAAACTATGCGTACTATTATGTCTGCATTGGCAGCAATGTTAGGATTGTCGGCTTGTACATCAAACGCTGCCATTGACCTAGCAGGCGAATGGAAAGTGACAACAATCAATGGAAATAAAGTTCCAGAGACCTTAAAAGAGCCATCGCTATCGTTCAATATGGCAGAAAAGACATTTAGCGGTGTAACAGGAGTAAATATCTACAACGGTGATTTCAAGATAGATAATGGAGGAGTAACATTCAGTGACGGTCCGATGACAAAGATGATGGCGGACTCGGTATCGATGGCGGTAGAGGATAGCTATATGAAGGCCATTGCATCTGTAAAGGGAGCTTCAGTTGAGAATGGGACATTGACATTAAAAGATGTGAACGGGAATGCCGTAATGACATTAAAGAAAATGTGATTTCTGTATATTTTGGGTATTTATGAGGTCGCTCAGATTGTCTGAGTGGCCTTTTTCTTTGTTGGAGTGGAATAATGGAGTATATTTGCACAAAAAAACATATATATAATGCGTATTAGTGTAGTAGACAGCCTTCGCGGCTTTGCTGTAGTTGGCATAATAATCATTCATTTTTTGGAGCACTTGAACTTCTATTCATTTCCTGAGCCTACACCATTTGAACAAGGACTATGGGATACGGTATTCTATTTAGGATCCAACAAGATGTACGCGATATTTGCGCTATTATTTGGACTAAGTTGCTATATTCAGCATCATAATCAAGAGGTCAAGGGCAATGACTTCAGGGGACGATTTGCGTGGCGTATGCTACTGCTATTCGGTTGGGGAATGATAGACCTTATGTTCTTTAACGGGGATATATTGTGTACATACGCGGTATTAGGCCTGTTTCTTATTCCACTTGTAAAAGCTTCAGACAAAGCACTTTTGATAGCTGCGATTGTACTATTTCTGCAACCTATAGAGATAGTGTATATGATTGCGGCCATGGTAGACCCAGCAGTAAAGTCAATGAATTTAGGAATGGGGGCTTATTGGGACAAGGCATTTGAGGCCTGTGCGAACGGCAATATTCTAGATGTAGCGAAGACCAACATAGAGTGCGGATTACAAATCAACTTTGGGTGGGCATTAGAGAACGGCAGACTAACACAAACACTATTTCTCTTCATTACAGGTATGCTGCTAGGCAGAAAACGTATGTTTATAGACGAGGGGAACAATATGAGTATATGGAAAAATATTCTAGGCGGTTCGATTGTGCTATATGCTGTGATGCAGACACTACTCTTTGCGATACCATTTGAAGATATGCATGCTACGATATCAAAAAGTGCAGAGATTATGCTATCATCATGGCGCAACTTTGCAATGATGGCCTTTTATGTATCTTGCATTACATTATTATATTATCGTACATCATTACAGAAAAGCATAAATCACCTATCATGTATTGGCAAGATGAGTCTTACCGATTATCTATTACAATCCATAATCGGCGGATTCCTATTCTACAACTGGGGATTGAACCTTCATACAGTGAGCGGTCATGCGATGAGCTTTGCACTAGGAATAGTATTTGTCTGCTGTCTATATTTCTTCTGCAAGTGGTGGACAAGCAAATTTCAGAGAGGACCACTTGAGGAGATATGGCGCAGGCTGACATGGATAGGTCGAAAAGGATAATTGAGGTATAGATATATCAAAATCAGGGTAGGGTAAGAAGATTTTTAGAGGATTGCGATTGTCAATCGGGATTTTTCGAAAAAAGTTGCGATTGGCAATCGGGATTTTGTAATAAATCCTTGTGAGTTGTGGACTTTAGATTTGGGGAGATTGCCATTGGAAGGCTTCGCGGGGGGTGCCGTCATCGACGATGATGGTGCCGCAATGGATGAAGCCTGCCTTTTGTATGACGTGGAGCATAGTTGCATTTTGTGCGTGGGTGTCTATGCGTATGTCGATCTGCTGATTCTTGCACCAAGAGAATATTTCCTGAGCGATGCCATGCTGTATGCCGTTTGATGCCATACGATGGATTGTGCCGTATGGGGCATCGGAAAGCCATTTGCCGTCGATATCCTTATAAGTTGGATCTTCGCCTTTAATGAAGGCAAATGTAGCTACTATTTCGCCATTATTATTGATACATACATAGCTGTGTCCTAGATGAATATCGTTCTTTACCTTATCTAAAGATGGACGAGATGAACCCCATTGAGTAGGGTTGCCAGTTGAACGCATATATTGACGTGCAGACTCAAATATCTGGGCCAATACTGGTAATTCGGATACGTCTGTAGGACGAATAAGCATTGCAGTAAATTAGTAAGATTTGTGGACAAAGGTATATAGATTTTGCTTTAAGAGATGAATATAGGCCATAATATCCATATCTCGGCATCTGTGCCTGGGGGCTGTGAGGGCGTGTGGTGAGAGACGGAGCACGCTCCGTCTGTACGGTGGGGCTATACTCGGGCTACACTCGGGCTAGACTCGGGGAAGACCATTGTTCATCGCAAATTTTTAATTAAGACAATAGATAAATGGTGACTTGAAACTAATTTGGAGGAAGGATTCAGTATTGCCATGTTATTATCGAAGACTTTTATTAATATTGTAGTCGAATTGTTTTACAACAAAATTGGTAACCAAACGAAAAGTTATATGAATAGAATAGTTTTTTCATTGATTCTTTTATGCCTGACGGCAAGCATTGTAGCTCAAGAGAAGAAGACATTTGACATTGATCTGTGGCAAAACGGGCTGCCAAACAGCAATGGCCTAGACAAGACACAGCCATACGACGATGAGAAACGCAACTTCAAGCCTAGTATCAGAGTATTCCTTCCAGAGACATCGCACCGCGACAGTACAGCCATTCTTGTTATACCTGGAGGTGGATACCGAGTCCTTTCTATAGGACAAGAGGGCTATGAGTGGGCAGAATACTTTGTGCCACAAGGCATTCCTACAATAGTATTGAGCTATCGTATGCCTATGGGCTTCAAAGAGGTACCTATGAGTGATGCGACTGAAGCTATGCGTATCATCAGAGAAAATGCCAAAGAGTGGGGTATTAAGCCTGATAGAATAGGCATTCTAGGTTCGTCGGCTGGCGGACACTTGGCATCGACAATAGCAACACACAGCGAGGAGGCAACAAGGCCAAACTTCCAGGTACTCTTCTATCCTGTAATTTCGATGGATAAAGAGTATACTCACCTAGATTCGCACAACTGTTTCGTAGGCGAAGATGCTACAAAAGAGCAGGAAGATGCCTATAGCAACCAGCTGCATGTTAATGCGCAGACTCCACCGGCCATTCTTTTGCTTTCTGACGATGATTTTCTTGTATCGCCAAGAAATTCTGCTGAGTATTACCTTGCATTAAAGAAAGCCAATGTAAAAGCATCAATGCATGTATATCCTTCAGGCGGACACGGCTGGGGGTGTGGCAAATGGTTCAAATATCGTGAGCAGATGCTGAAAGATCTTCAGATATGGCTTGATGAACTATATGCGCCAAAACCAAAGTTCCCTCCATTCATGAAGAAGCAATAATTATCTCCATATCGGGGGAGGGAGATAAAACTTGATGTCCAGTCCTTGAAAATGAGGACTGGACATAGGCTTTGCGGATAATTTATATTAGTGGATTCATGAATATGGAAGATAATGAAGTTATAGCATTCATTTTTCAGAATCTGGGACATATTTCCAAGATTTCATTTCTCCTGATACTCAATATAGGAATAAGTCTGTATTATTTATCGGGACGAGCAGATAGATTCTTATTTGGAAAAGAGATAACGTACGAAGAGTTTGTCCGCAAAGGGATAGAATACAACGTGAAGAGATATCGTATCCTTGTTACCGTCACGGTCTTTTTACTGACAAGTCAAGGCTGGATATATTTTCTTGTAGAAATGATATGGGGAACCCCATCGAGGAATATCTTGATACTCTGGGGTATAGTTTTGGTTTTGGTAATGGTAGCGCTGAATATCATAGAGAAAAGATGGGCTGTACAATCTGAAGCAGAAAAGGAACAATCATGGAAGAAGGTTGAAAAGGAAATACCTGCAATTGTATCTGAGATCAAAAAAGAAGAAAAGCAGAAGCGGGAAGAGGAACGGCATAACAGAGCGATGAGGAAATGGTATATTATTGGTGGAGTTATCAGCCTTAGCCTCATCGTTTTTATGACTATAGATCCGCTTTCATTTGAGAGCTTTCTCTCATATTTACCCGAAGTCTGTCAATTTAAGGCTATAGTACTATATCCATTTATTTTAATTATTTTTCTTGGATATATCTATGATAAAATTCGGAATAAGAATATTTAGGACGAGTGGTGTCGAGTCAAACTGTTGATAGATAAGGAATAATTATTATTTGTGCGAGGCTGAAACCTACGCCGAATGAGGCGAAGATAAATGCTCAACCGTTTATTCGTGTTGCATCAAAACGAGCATACCATATTGTCAAATAATATGTCTAAATTTGGGTTCGATAATATGATTTAGCGATGCAATACAATTTTGACAAGATTATAGACCGCACAGGTACCAATGACGTAAAGCACGTTTTCCTGGATAAGATGTTTGGTCGCACGGATCTCACACCCCTGTGGGTGGCCGATATGGACTTCGAGACTCCAGATTTCATCACTGACGCTCTTAAGCGACGTCTGGAACACTCCCTTTTCGGCTATACGGCTAATCCTGAGGACTATTGGCCTACAATTAAGCAATGGATATATGACCACCACCAATGGGACGTAAAGACCCGCTGGATGACATTCATTCCTGGAATAGTAAAAGGTATAGGTATGGCTATCAATGTCTTCGTGAAAGAGGACGAGAAGGTTATTATCCAACCTCCGATATATCATCCATTCCGTCTTACTCCACAAGGAAATAAGCGCAAGGTGGTCTTCAATCCCCTGATTGAGAATCCAGACGGCTCATACAGCATGGATTTTGACAATCTGGCTAAGGTGGCAGACGAGAAGTGCCGCATGCTTATATTGTCCAACCCTCATAATCCTGCCGGTATCTGCTGGGATAGAGACACCTTGGTCAAATTGGCCGATTTCTGCGCATCGAAGGGCATAATAGTAATATCAGACGAGATCCACTGTGATATGGCTCTGTTCGGTCATAAACACATCCCCTTTGCATCTGTATCAGAAGCAGCCGAGCAAAACAGCATAACATTTGGAGCTCCAAGCAAGACTTTCAATATCGCAGGCATAGTCAGTTCATACGCCATTGTCCCTAATAATGAATTGCGTAATAAGTTCTATACATGGCTATCTGCCAATGAGTTGAACGACTCTACATTCTTTGCCACTATAGCCACCATGGCTGCATACAAGAATGGGGAAGAGTGGCGCAGGCAAATGCTCCAATACATAGAGAGCAACATCCTCTTCATAGAGGACTATTTCAAGCAGAACATACCTGCAGTGAAACCTCTGCGACCACAGGCATCTTTCCTTGTCTGGCTAGATTGCCGAGGTCTGAATCTCTCTCATGACGCATTGCTCGACCTGTTCATAAATAAAGCCCGACTGGCTCTTAACGATGGTGCTATGTTTGGAGAGGAAGGCACAGGTTTCATGCGACTCAACGTTGCATGTCCAAGAAGCATATTAGAGCAAGCACTGTCTCAGTTGAAAGAAGCACTGAGTTAGGATTGTGCAAATGCAGAGACGTTCCCCACAAGATTACTCTTATGAATATTTTTTCATAGAAGGTAATCTTCTGGCACACCTTCAGAATATATTTGCGCCTCAATTGATAAATGATATTCATCCATGAAGATACTTCACCTAGCAGATATCCACCTCGCCTCAAAGATGGAAAAACTTGGGGACAAAGCCGAACAACGTAGACAGGAGATTTTCCAGACGTTGCAGAATGTTGTCAGACGTGCTGAAGCCGATGGTATAAGCGTGATTTTGCTCAGTGGCGATGTATTCGATAAGCCTCGCCCTAGAATAAAGGACAAAAAGCAGTTCTATAACCTGATTAAGGACTATCCAAATATCAGGTTCGTATATCTACGTGGTAATCATGACAACTCAGAGTCATACAATGAGGTGTTGCCAAATCTGCTTACGTTCACTGATACAGAGTGGACTAAATATGATTTTGATGGGGTAGTAGTGGCAGGCAGAGAGCTGACTGCGCAGAATATTGCTAATCTGCATAATGGACTTGAATTGCAGCCTGATAAGTACAATATCGTAATGCTTCATGGAGGAGTACCAGGCATGAGCAATGCTCAGGACCTGATACAGATAGATAATTTCAAGAACAAGAATATCAATTACTTAGCTCTAGGGCACATACACAAACGCGGTGAGGGAGAATTGGGTAGACACGGAGTGTGGGTATATAGTGGTAATCTTGAGGGTAGAGGGTTTGACGAGGTAGGACCCAAGGGATATATAGAAGTGGATACAGACACTCGGTCTCATACCTTCATACCATGCTGCAGCAGGGAAGTAGTGGAGGTAAAGATTGACCTATCTGAGGCTGAAGATGACACTCAAGCTCTAGATATGGCTTCAGCCGCTGTAAATGACATTCCTGAAAAGAATATCGTAAAGCTGGTTCTTCAAGGTAAGGTGAAGTGGGACACAGAAGGCTTCAGCGAAAGGGTAGAGCGTAAAGTGAAACAGTTCTTCCTCTTCAAGGTCAAGAATCAGACAAAAAAGTATGTCTCCATTGAGGAATATGAAAAAAAGAATTCTCTCATAGGAGAGTTCATCCGTCAGGTACGAGATGACGCCTCACTGTCGGACGACGAGAGGCAGGCGATATATGAATTGGGCATTGAAGCATTAGTAGACTGATTTTATGAGGATTAAGAGTTGTAGCATAAAGGCTTTCGGAAATATTCTGAATAAGGACTTTACTTTCGATAAAGGCATTAATTGCTTTGTCCAGGACAACGGCAACGGTAAGACCACTCTCGCAGATTTCATCCGTGTAATGCTATACGGAATGAAGACTAGCAAGGCTTCTGACGCTTCTATGGGCGACCGCCGTCGCTATCTGCCTTACGAAGGGGAAAAACTCTATGGCGGCAGTATGACGGTTGTAGTCGGTGATGAGGAAATCGTCATCAAACGTACGTTCGATAGCAAGTCCAGTAAGCAGGATACGCTGACTATCAATGGAATAGAGGAAACAGAGTCTGAACAGACAATAGGGGAGAGGTATTTCAATATTGATGAGGATGCCTTCCGTCGCACTGTATATGTCTCTTCTTTGACTAATGATAGTGAGTCCGTCTATGCCACAGACTCCATAAACCGCAATATGGATATGATGGTCACTGATATCAGTACCGTAAATCTGAATGAGGTTTTGGCTTCGTTCGATAAAAGTTGTAGCGAGATTCTGACTTCTAATCGAACTAAAAAGAATAGGGGAGAGATCAACATACTAGATGAAGAAGCAGAAACACTTAACGGCAAGCTGTCGGAACTGCGCAATATCGATGAATATCTGGCAGTTAAGTATGCAGAACTAAATCGGCTTAAAGACGAGCAAGATAAATTGTCTGTCATATTGAATGCCACACGAAAGAGAACTCATGAACTGAAGATCTGGAAACAGATTGACGACTATAATACCAGTATATCTTCGGGTAAGGAAGCCCTTGAGCAGCTAAATCAGCGTTACCCCAAAGGACTAGTCTCTGCGACCGACATACAATCCATGTCTGACGCATATACTTCAATAGTTAAAGCAGAGTCTGCCCTTGTCGCCATGCGTGAGAGCGATGAAACTATTAGTGCGTTCCATACCTTGGAGAAACGCTTCTCATCTGGCTTTGATGCCAACGAGTATGAGCATTTCAAGGCTTTGAAAAAGAATGCCGATGAAGAGGCTATAAGGATTGACATGGCGGCAAAGACTCATCTCCAGGGAGAGGAACTTACCAGCAAGTTTGCTGCAGGCATGCCATCAGACGAACAGATGGAGACGAGTAAAGCTAAGGCTCTGAAATACAAGGACAATGAAGTAGCGCTTCAAGCCTTGGCCACTATGCCATTGCAGACTAAAATACCTATGGGTGGTATCATTGCAGGCATCATGGGAGTCGTTGTCGGAATAATACTTCTGACTATGGACATGATGGCTGTAGGAATAGCTGTTGCCATACTATCTGTCGTAGCTGTTATCATAGCCTTGATTTTAAGCAGGCATAATGGCAATCATGCGGCCCAATTAAGGGCTGTTGAACTGAATGAAGAGAACAGTCGTCTGGAGAGAGAATTGAAGCGTTTCTATGCTCCATGGGGGTTCTATGATACTGCATTCCTTGAATATGCAGATTCTCTCAATAGCAAAGTTGCAGAATACAAGTCTTATCTAGAGGCAAAAGTCAAACGAGATAACGATTTGAACAACAGACGATTGAAGATAAATAATGACATAGAGGAGATACAGAAATATCTGAATCGTTACGGCACATCTGAACTCGCAAAGGTAGAGTCTGATTACCTCTCGTACCGTGAGCAGAGCGAACAGCGTGCAGCAATGCAGCAGAAACGTAATGAATATGACGGAATAAAGAACAGGAACAGAGACATTCTACAAAGCCTGCTCGACAAATACGGCCTTGCCTTAACAGAGAATATTAAAGCAAACATAGAGCAGTTTAAAGCTGATTTATCTGATTGGAATACTATCAGCAGTACTACTCAGGAGATAGAAAAGACCATCAATAAGCTGAGAGAAGATAATGGATTGACCATTCGCCCGGCAGAAATGGCAGAAGGAGAAGACGAAGCCTCTGTTCAGAAGAAATATGAAGACAAATTGAGGGAAGTAAGTAAACTGTCTGATGATATAATGAATGATGAGGAGATGGTCAAAAAGATAGACGAATATGAGGCCATGCTTTCAGAAATAGCAGAGCGTAAAGAGTTCTTATCTGCTAGATTAGTACTCCTCCAGAAGACGAAGGGTTTCATAGAATCGGCCAACAATACACTGAAAGACAGATTTGTAGGTCCGGTACGAAATAAATATGGCAGTTATATGCGCGAACTTCTGCCACGTTGGGCAGATGATATAGAGATGGACACTGACTATCGGGTCCGAGTAAAAGTTGATGGTATAGCGCACGACTGTAATCATCTCTCTCAAGGCGAGAGAACCTGCCTCGAATTGGCACTGAGAATTGCAGTAATAGACAATATGTATAAGGAGGAGAAACCATTCATTGTGATGGATGATCCTTTTGTAGAGTTAGATGCGGTTAACATGGTAAAAGCCAAGGAATTAATACGCAAGATAGCAGAAAGGTATCAGGTGGTTTATTTTTGCTGCCATGAAAGCAGGAGAGTGTTTTTACCCTGAAAGCCGAAAAAACCGATAAAAAAATGTTAATTTAGCGTATACAAAAATTATTGTATGGCGAAAAAGAGCGAAAAACCAGAAAAAACTATAGAGTCGCAACTATGGGACGCTGCGAATAAACTACGTGGCAACATAGAGGCATCAGAATATAAACATGTAGTACTCAGCCTTATATTCCTCAAGTATGCAGGCGTACGCTTTGAACGTCAGCACACTCAACTTGTGGAACAATATGGAACAGAAAACATATTGTGTGAAATGCCGGTAGCCTACGGCAAAGACAACGTATTCTATCTGCCAGAGCACTGTAGGTGGGATTATATCATGCAACACAGCAAGCAACCAGATATTGCACAGATAATCGACAAGGCCCTTACAGACATAGAGAAAGAGAACAAACAGCTCGCTGGTGCCTTGCCAAGCAACTACTACAGCAATCTAGGTATAGATTCCTCTCGTCTGGGCTCACTACTAGATGTGGTGAACGACATGGAGAAGCACATGGACGACGACAACGACTTCTTTGGCAGGGTTTATGAGTATTGCTTGTCCAATTTTGCATTGCAAGAAGGCAAAGGAAAAGGAGAATACTATACACCAAAGGCTATAGTAAATCTGATAGCCGAGATGATAGAGCCATACGAGGGCAAGGTATACGATCCAGCCTGCGGTTCGGGCGGTATGTTTGTGCAGAGTGCCAAATTTATTGAAGCCCACGGTGGTAATAAGCGAGCTATTTCGGTCTACGGACAAGAGTATACACTTACCACCTATAAGCTGGCAAAGATGAACCTTGCCATACGAGGCATATCGGCCAACCTAGGCGAAAAAGCAGCAAGTACATTCCAGAACGACCAGCACAAAGACGAGAAGTTCGACTATATCATGGCCAATCCCCCTTTCAATCAGAAGGCATGGCGAGAAGAGAGCGAACTGACAGACGACCCACGCTGGAAAGGGTTCCGTACGCCACCAACCAGCAATGCCAACTACGCATGGATTCTGAACATATTCAGCAAACTATCAGCTAACGGTATTGCAGGATTCCTGCTTGCCAATGGAGCGTTGAGTGGAGACGGAGACGAAAAAGCCATACGTAAGGCACTCATAGAAGAACACGATGCCGTGGAGGCTATTGTAATATTGCCACGTAACATGTTCTATACCACAGATATTTCCGTTACGCTGTGGATATTGAACAAGAATAAGCATGCACGCACGGCGACTATAAACGGCGAGATGCGCCAGTACCGTGAACGCTCGGGCGAGATACTCTTTATAGATATGCGCACATGCGGTGTTCCTTATGAGAAAAAGTACACGACATTCACGGCAGAAGACATCAAGCGTGCCACAGAATGTTTCCACAACTGGCAGAGAAGTGACAGCGGGACATACGTAGATGAACCCGAGTTTTGCAAGAGTGTAAGAGTAGAGGAACTGAAAGACAGTTCCTTGGTGCCAAGCAAATACATAGAATTTGTCAACCGCGACGACTACGAGGGCTATGAAGAGACTATGAAGAAACTGCAAGGCGAATTGCGTGACCTATTCAAGCAGGAAGAAGAGAGCAAGAAAGCGGTGATGGAAGTTTTCAAGGAGTTGGGGTATGAATTGTAATTTCTTTCCAATTTCTTGGAAAATATTCTAATTCTTTCTAGTTTTGTAGAAATTGGAAAGAATTGTAGCAATTAAATCGTTCATGATATGATAGAAGGGACTCCATATTTTTCTCGTTTAGAAATGACAAAACAGTTTCTGGTTCTCAGCGAGAACAAGGAATTGCGGGAGTTTGTACGAGCTATAAATGAAGACTATTTGTATTGGAATAAGGTCAAATACAAAAAAAGTCCAGACGGTTGTAGTCCGGAAGAGTTGTGGATGAGAGTGAAACTCGATAGATTGCTTCAAACTAAGGATATTCATGAATGGCAGAAGTACATGATTCATTTTGGACTGACAAACAGAATGCAGAGTCTATGTCATGAATTCGACATGAATTTCGGTGGTGTTTTGGGCAACGATTCCCTTTTGCAATCGGAAGACAAACATAAATATCTGGTAAGCTCATTGATGGAAGAAGCCATTGCTTCCAGCCAGATGGAAGGTGCATCTACTACCAGAAAGGTTGCAAAAGAGATGTTGAGGAAAGGGTTGAAGCCAAAAGATAAAGCTCAACAGATGATTTTGAATAACTACAATACAATTCGTTATATATCAGCACACAAAGATCATGTTTTGACTGAAGATGCTCTGCTACATATCCATTCGCTCATGACCGAAAACACGCTAGATAACCCTCTGGATTGTGGACGGCTCAGAACTAATGACGATGTGGTGGTAGTGGATGGTACAAAAAATGAAGTTGTTCATACTCCTCCCTCATATACTGAAATACCAGACTTTGTAAAAGTCTTTTGTGACTATTTCAATGCTAAGGGAGGTGAGCTATTTGTGCATCCCATCATAAAAGGAATCATCCTCCATTTTATGATAGCCTACATGCATCCATTTGTTGATGGAAACGGTAGAACTGCGCGTGCAATATTCTACTGGTATATGCTAAAAGAGGGGTATTGGTTGATGGAGTACATGTCCATTTCCAGAATTATCTATAAAAAGAAAAATGAATACGAGAAGACGTATTTGTATGCAGAATCAGATGGAAATGACATCGGATATTTCATCTTGTATAACTTGAAGGTATTGAAGGAGTCTTTTGAGGATCTTCAGGTGTATCTAAAGAGAAAGAGTTCAGAAAGAAATGATGCAGACAAATTCTTGCGGATTGGTGGTATAAACCAAAGACAAGCAGAGATATTGAGATTGTATGCAGAAAATCCGAATAAGACATATTTCGTAAAAGATTTTCAAATTCAATTCGGAGTTACTGCAACAACTGCAAAAACTGATATAATTGGATTAATGAACAAAGGATTTCTTAAGGAAATTCAGATTAACGAAGTGAAGAAAGGATACATTAAGAGTGAGGATTTTGATACAATCATTTCCAAATCTTTGTAAATTGGAAAGAATTATAAGGTCCAAACAATGACT
>JAKSLC010000120.1 GCA_024401415.1 Bacteroidales bacterium
ACAAGCGTAACGGTTAATCGTATCATTATTTGTATGTGAGTTATACAAATCGTACATTTGCGAAAAAGAGATTTATGACGCGTTCTGCAGGGATATACATATTATCTGATGAGCTGGTCCTAAACAAGCAACAGTACAAACCTATTAATGATCATAATAACTAAGATGTTTGATTTCTCAATGTTTACGGAAATAGATAGTGTATTGTGAGAAAGGATGGCAACACCGATGGATATTGAGATTTGAAGCAAATAGCTAGCATAACAAGAAATTCCCTATGACTGGAGACACAGCACCTATAAAGAAGATATTTGGAGGCGAGGATGAAGCCTTCATCATTCCATTATATCAAAGAAATTATGCTTGGGAAGAGGGCAACTGCAGGCAGTTGTTCAATGACCTTGTGGCTATATATACACAGAATAGGACATCGCATTTCTTTGGCAGTGTGGTGCGCAGACGTTCTGGAATAAGTCAGGACGAATGGCTAGTCATAGACGGTCAGCAGCGTATGACAACCATATCAATCCTTGTAATGGCTATAATCCATTGCGTTCAGAAGAATAAGCTGAAAGTGATGGAAGAGATGGAGAAAGAGGATAATATAGGCTCTATAAGAAGAACGTACCTTATTTCTGCAGGCAGAAAGACAGGAGACAAACAGAAGCTGCGACCAATAGACAGGGATAAGGTGGCATTTGACTTGCTACTGAAAGGAGATGAGGAACATTACGTACAGGATTCTACAATCACTATCAACTATAACTATTTCTGCAATCGCATAGCAGAATCTTCATTGACATTTGAGGACTATGTAGAGGCTTTGAAGAGGCTGGAGGTAATAGATATTCGACTAGATGAGAAAGATGATCCACAACTGATATTTGAGAGTCTTAACTCTACAGGAAAGTCGCTCAGTGAAGCAGACAAGATAAGAAACTATCTGTTAATGTCGCTCAACGCCGATGAACAGAGGGAGTGCTATGAAAAGTATTGGAACAGAATAGAGGAGTACACGGAATACGACCCTACAATGTTCATTCGTGACTATCTGACTATAAAGGAGAAATCAATTCCAAATATTGATGAACTATACTTCAAGTTCAAGGACTATTGCGCAAAGAAAAAGCTGACGCGCATAGAGATGATGAGCGATATGCACAATTTTGCAAAGTATTACTATCAGATATCTTCTTGCAAGACTCCATATAGCGACGTCAATTTGATACTTGAGCATATAAGGAACATAGGCTCTACTGTAGGTATGACATTCTATGTGGATTTCTTGAAATATGCAGAAGAGAAAAATCTTGGCAACAAAGAGATACTTTCTGTATTTGAGATAGTAGAGAATCACTGGGCAAGGCGTATAATGTGTAACTATCCAGCAAATGCGCTGAATAAGTTGTACTGTGTACTGCACTATGAGGTAACAAAGGTATTTGAGCAACATGAGAAGCGTGGAGTGGAAGCGCCATCGTCATATTCTGATGTTTTGAAATATGTCCTCTTGAAACGTAAAGGTAGTGGTGTGTACCCCAAAGACGATGAGCTGAAGCCGAGCTTTGAGACCCGCCAAGTGTACCGTATTCCTATTGAGTATAGGTATTTCCTTTTTGAACGCATGGAAAACGGAACGAGCAAAGAGGTACATACAGATATAGTTAAGGGTATGATGGGCGACAAGAAGAACAATATACGTCCTTCAATAACTATAGAACATATTATGCCACAAACATTGAGTCAGGAGTGGAAAAATGCCTTAGGCCCAGATTTTGAAAACATCCATAAAACATATCTGCATACATTTGCAAACCTTACCCTTACTGGATATAACAGCGAGTATAGCAATCGCTCATATGAGGAGAAGAAAAAGGGCTATACGGATAAGAACGGAACAAGAGTAACAGGTTTTGATGAGAGTGTATTCCACTTGTCATCTATGCTAAAGACTGTGGATAAATGGACTCTTGATGAAATCAAGCGGAGAGGGCAGCAACTGTATGAAAGGTTTGTAGGTCTCTGGTCGGAATTGAAATCCACCTATCAGCCATTAGAGAAAGAGGTAGAACACATCATATTTGATGAAGATGCCGACCCAACAAACCGTACTATTTCAGCATTCCACTATCATGGAGTGAAATACCCTGTCAGCAATTGGAAGAATATGTTGGTGTCTTTGTGTTCACTTGTGTATAAAGACCATAAGGCAGAGGTGGAAATATGTTGTAGAAAGGGCGATTATTTCAATACACAACCATCTGAGGCAAGAAGTAAATTTGCAGAAGGTTGTTACGTTTGGGCGTCAAACAGCACAATAACCAAAATGGCTGCTATACGCAAATTATTTTTGGAGTGTGATATACCTTATAGCACATTGGAGTTTGATTTATTGCCAGAGAATGTTGTGGATGAGGGTGAGGAATAAATGAATACCAGTAATATTTATAATCTATGTACATTTCGCAAGGCGCCCAACATATTTACAATGATTTATTGGTGACATTCTCATTGACAATAGTTTGTTTGAAACGATTCATGAAGAAGGAATTACTGGCATTAAGACCCATTATGTTATAGATGAAAACAAGTTCGGATACTCATATATGGGTGATTTCATATCTTATTTGACGTAGGCTCCAGCCTGGCTCGATGACATACCGCTATATGCCGTTAGCGAGTTTTTCTGATGTTATTTGCAATTATACCCCACATCAGCACCAATATAAATTTTACAAATAATGAAAGAAAAAGAGGCTGTGTCGGCAATTCGACACAGCCTCACAAATATAGGTATTTACCTTTTCCTTAGAGTATAGACTTGACAGTCTCTACCATGCCCTTCTCAGCTATTGAGTCGAGGAAGCCCTTAACCATTGCTGTAAGGCCTGGAATCTCGTTGAGGTTCTGCTTGCTCTCTTTCCAGATAACATCTGTAGCAGCAAGTACACCCTCAGCTACCTTCTGTGTGTCGCCTGTAGCCCAGAGCTTCTTCAAGAGGTCCATAATCTCCTGAGCATCATTAGGAACGATATCTACGCCGTCAGCACGCTTGCCTCCCTTGTAGTATGTAATGATAGCTGCAAGACCAAGTACGAGGCCCTTTGGAAGCTCACCCTTACGCTCGAGGTATACCTTGAGTCCTGGAAGGTCGCGTGTCTCGAACTTAGGGAATGAGTTGAGCATGATAGATGTAACCTGATGGTCAACGTATGGGTTGTTGAAGCGCTCCAACACATCTGCACCAAATTGCTTGAGCTCTGCCATAGGCAAGTTGAGTGTCTCCATGAGCTCCTCAAACTGTACCTTGTGGATATATTTGCCGATTACCTTGTCGTTGCAAGCATCGCGGACGATGTTGATGCCCGATAGGAACGCAACTGGCGAGAGAACAGTGTGAGGTCCGTTCAAGAGTGTTACCTTTCTCTCATGGTATGGCTTCTCACTCTCTGCTATGAGTACGTGCAGGCCTGCCTTGTCTGCAGGGAACTCTTTGCGGAGTGCTGCACAACTCATGTTCTCTGGTCTCTCAATAACCCAGAGGTGGAAAATCTCAGCTTGTACTACCAAATTGTCTGCGTAGCCTACTGCTTTCTGAATATTTGCAATATCCTTACGTGGGAAACCAGGAACAATGCGGTCTACAAGTGTAGCACAAACATAGTTGTACTTTGTAAACCAGTTCTTGAAGCCTTCATAGTCCTTGCCGAGGTCTTCTTTCCACAACTCGATGTATTTGTAGATACAATCCTTGAGGTGGTGACCGTTCAAGAATATCAACTCGCAAGGCATGATAATCAAGCCTTTCTTAGGGTTGCCGTTGAAAGTCTTATAACGACGGTAAAGAAGCTGAACAAGCTTACCTGGGTATGAAGAAGCAGGAGCATCAGTGAACTTGCAGCTGTCGTCGAATGTGATACCTGCCTCTGTAGTGTTGGAAATCACGAAACGAATCTCTGGCTGCTCTGCCAATGCCATGAATGCTGCATTCTGACTGTATGGGTTGAGCGCACGGCTGATAACGTCAATACGGTCAAGTGTGTTAACTGCCTTGCCTTCCTGACGACCCTGAAGGTTGACGTGGTATAAACAGTCCTGACCGTTCAGCCAGTCGACCATACCCTTTTCAATAGGCTGACAAACTACAACCGAACCGTTGAAGTTTGTTCTCTTGTTCATGTTCCAAATAATCCAATCTACAAATGCGCGGAGGAAGTTTCCCTCTCCAAATTGGATGATTCTCTCTGGTGCAACGCTCTTTGGCGCTGTACGACTATTTAAAGCTGGTAATGCCATAGTCTTATGTGTTTGCGTTATAGTTTTACTTTGAATACAATCTTCTTTACATGTTTCTTCTCTGCCAATGCCGTGCATGGAGCATGAAGATCACAAGGCTCCAAAACTGCAGCCTCTCCTTTTGAGAGATATACGAATGACATCTGGTTCGATTTGCAGAAGAAGATATCTTTCTCGTCGCTGTAGTCTATATCGCCATCAGCCTTCGACAGGTCACAGTAGCCGATATACTCACCACCCTCGTGGATGTACTGAACGTCGGCATACTTACGGTGTCCCTCAAGACGAGCATCCTGATGGAATTTTGTATCGTACTCTTGGAAGATAGCCTTTATGCCGTCTGCCACGATAACCTCTTTCTTTTTGCCTGGAGCAACTTCTGCGAAGTGCTTGTCGAGGTCTTCGTTCTTCAAGAACTCAAAGACCTTGCCATATTTCTTTGGGCAACCTTGTGCTTCAAGTGTTGCAACTGTACCGAATATAGCCATTGTATTATTATTGTTGTTTGTTAATTGTTACAATTCAATTTTCTTGTACTTAGGTACCAATGTCTTCATGATGGACCAAGCCACGATATATGCCACTGCGCAAACACAGAATACTATCATATATCCAGCAGGCTTGCCCTCGAAGCCCATGAATGTAAATGCAGAACCTTGACCCTCTGCGTAGTCAAATAGCTGACCAGAGTACATATTGATGAGGAATGAGCCGACACCACCTGCCATGCCACCTACACCTGTAATGGTTGCAATGGCCGACTTAGGGAACATATCTCCAATTGTAGAGAACAGGTTGGCCGACCATGACTGGTGTCCTGCGCCGACTAGACCTATGATGATTGCTGGCCACCATGCCGAATAACCACCAAGTGGCTGTGCCAAGAGACAGAGAAGTGGAAGAAGTGCATAGAAGAACATCGATTTCATTCTGCCTGCGTATGGCTCCATGCCTTTCTTGTCTACATAGTATGTAGGAAGCTTACATGCGTAAATTGATACTACTGTAACGATGAGGTAGAGTGTCATGATAAGCATCATACCTGTACCAGACGATGCCTTGTAACCATATACATCTTGGAAATAACCTGGTGCCCAGAACAGGAAGAACCACCATACACCATCTGTAAAGAACTTACCTGTGATGAATGCCCATGTCTGCTTGTATGTGAAGCTCTTCCAGATAGATACCTGCTTCTCTGCTGGCGCCTCTACTTTAGTCTCTGCTGAGTCGGAATTGTCCTGGTTGATGTATGCCAACTCTGCTTCGTTGACTCTGCTTGACTTCTCAGGCTTCTCATACCACTGAACAAAGAAACCCATCCAAATGAAGCCTAGAGCACCAATGATGATGAACGACCACTCCCAGCCATAGGCAGCAGCCAATGGAGGAATAATCAGTGGAGCTGCAAGGGCACCTACAGAAGCACCAGCATTGAAGATGGAAGTAGCGTAGGCACGGTCTTTCTTAGGGAAGTATTCTGCTGTTACCTTGATAGCCGCAGGGAAGTTGCCGGCCTCGCCAAGGGCAAGGATAGCACGACATACAAGGAACATCCATACACCTGTCGATGCTACTGCTATAGCGATATCTGAACCTTTCTCCAACGCGCGCATAGCCTCAAGAGACTCAATGCCATGAATGTATTGTGTACCGACAGCACAAGCAGCGTGTAAGCATGCAGCACCACTCCATACACCGATAGCCCAAAGATATCCTTTCTTCGTGCCCATCCAGTCTACAAACTTACCTGCAAATAGCATGCAGACAGCGTAGAAAATAGAGAAGTATGCTGTGATGTCGCCATAGTTACTGTCTGTCCAGTGGAAATCTGGATAGATAAACTCCTTAGCTGTAAGGGAGAGTACCTGACGGTCGAGGTAGTTTACTGTAGTAGCCACAAATAGTAGACCACAGATCCACCAGCGCCAGTTTGTCATTTTGTTGTTATTCATGTGTGTATCCTTATTCATTTATTATTTATCCAACTATGATTGATAGCGGCGACTTTATACGTTTTGCTGCCGTTTTCATGTATGTGTCCCACGCTTCAAACGACTCAAAGCCCCATTTGCTCCAGCCTCCACCCCAATAGTATGTGAGTGTCTCGCCTGGTTTATAGGTCATATAGCCCAGTACATGACCGTTAGCACCTCTGTCTGCAGCCTCTTCTTCGTCAAATAGTACTAGTTTGGCATCGTTCAATTCAGGGAATGCCGCACCTACGTATATTGTGCCGTTGTCGTTGTTAGGGTTGTCTGTAGGGTCTGCGTATGCAACATAGCCAGCCTCAGCGTCTGCTACATTCTCACCTCCGTCTGCATGGTGACAAACTGGACCGGCTACTACTGTCGTCTCTTTGGTTAAGCCGAGGTATTTGACGGTAGTCTTGTTGAGCTGTTCGCCTTTGTCTAGTGTGATCGTGCGAACCTCTGTAACCATCTCTCCATCTATCTCGGTCTCACAATATGTGAGTTTCACTGAGAATCGGAGTGGACCGTTGTCCAGTATCTCACATGTCTTGTAGCAGTATGGGTATATGATAGCATCGTTAACCACAAGTGCTGAAGCTCCACCTCCAAGTGTTGGCCCCACTTTGTAACAGTCAAGTCCATTGCCATGGTCTACGTGATAGCTTACCGAATGGTATAGCTCTGCAGCTTCGTCTGCTTTGCCTTCTGCTTTCAATGCCGCAATCTTGGCCGTTGTCTCAGGGTTGAGTTCTTGCTCGTAGCGTGCATCTACTACTGGTTCCGATACTCTCTTCGCCCATACGTCATAGCCGTATGCTCGCTCTTTGCTGGCTTGCAAGGCAGGACCGTATGCTCGGAATGCTATTCTGTCGTTCTCCCAAGCAATATCGTCTACTCGGTTTGGATATACCTTACCTTCTGCTATTCTTGCCACGTCTGCTGGCTTCCCCTCTGAGAAGGTGTAAACCTTAGACTCATTGGCTCCAAAATCTACAAGAAAGATGAGTCTGGCATCGTGTGTCAACTGATACTCAACTTCTTTGCCTTCTGAATCTCGCAGAACGTATGTCTTGTCGGCATCAAGACCCATATCTGATGTGGGCACTTCTACCATCTCCTGACGCTCGAAGTCGCCTTTGTTGACAACTTCTATGGTCGTCGATGATGGCTTACAGGATGCCAACAGCGCAAGACTTATTATTGAAAATAATATTTGTTTCATACCCAACCTAAACTAGGAATTAGGAATTAGAAATTAGGAATTATTTTGGCTGCTTGCCAATGTAGGCCAAGATACCACCATCTACATAGAGTACATGACCGTTGACTGCATTTGAAGCTTCTGATGCTAGGAATACAGCTGGACCACCTAGCTCTTCTGGCTCCAACCAACGTCCTGCTGGTGTCTTAGCACAGATGAATGAGTCGAATGGATGACGGCTGCCGTCTGCCTGCTTCTCACGTAGTGGTGCTGTCTGTGGTGTGGCAATATAACCAGGACCGATGCCGTTACACTGTATATTGTACTCGCCATACTCAGAGCAGATGTTTCTTGTCAACATCTTCAGACCGCCTTTGGCTGCTGCGTATGCTGATACTGTCTCACGTCCAAGCTCCGACATCATCGAGCAGATGTTGATAATCTTGCCTGCTCGTCTCTCCATCATCTCTGGTATAACAGCCGATGAACAGATGAATGGACCTACAAGGTCGATATCAATAACCTGCTGGAACTCTGCTCTCTTCATCTCGTGCATAGGTATGCGCTTGATGATACCAGCGTTGTTGACAAGAATATCAATCTGACCTACCTCTTTGTGTATCTGCTCCACAAGGGCCTTGACCATATCTTCGTTCGTAACATCACAAACATAGCCGTGTACATTCTCTATACCTGCTTCTTTGTATGCTGCAAGACCTTTGTTTACTAACTCTTGGTTGATATCGTTGAAAATAATATTCTTAATGCCGGCACCAGCAAATGCCTTGGCAATATTGAAACCAATACCGTAAGATGCTCCTGTTACCCACGCATTCTTACCTTCCAAAGAAAAAATATTCGCCATAAATGAAGGCTACCATTTGCAGGATACGGCTTT
>JAKSLC010000121.1 GCA_024401415.1 Bacteroidales bacterium
GAACCATTATTAAAACATTTGAACGGATAGGAAAGCATCTATACAGTCATCTGCTAACTATCTGATAAAACCCATTGGAGTCCAAGCCTCTCGTTCAGGAGCTTCTGTTGGAACACCATGAATCTTCTTGAGCATCCAAGCCATATTATTTGCGAGAGTTCTCATAGTCTGCATACCTTCTATATCTGAAGCTGCCTGACCTTCAGCAGCACCATAGGCAACATTCCAATACTGAGAAGTAACAATAGGCATATTAAGCATCTGGAAAGGCATCTGAAGAGTCTGGAAAGCTGCAGTAGCTCCACCACGACGACATACGCATACAGCTGCTGCAGGCTTATTGACCAATAGAGCGTTAGCAGAGTAACTCATACGCTGCTGAAGGGCTAGCACTGGTCCTGCTGGTTGACCATAATATACTGGCGAACCGATAATTAGAGCATCGCTTGCTTCCATCTTCTCTATGATAGAATTGGCTACATCATCGTTGAACACGCAACGTTTATTTCCCTTCGCCTTGCACTGCGCACATGCTATACAGCCACGGACAGGATTGTTACCAATCCATACTATTTCACTATCAATGCCTTGCTTGTTTAACTGCTTAGCAATTTCGTTTAATGCTGTATAAGTATTGCCCTGTTTACGTGGGCTTCCGTTTATTAAAAGTACTTTCATCATGCTATATTGTAGGTTTACGAATTCTAAAATAATACTTTTTCGGTTATGACGTAGGTATTCAAGCAATTATTCGATTCGCGAATATGATGTAGCTAGCTAATTAATTATATTTGCGGTGCATTATAACGTGAAGCGGATATAGATTATGAAGTTAGGTTGGAGAGAGAAGAAAAACCAGACAGTAGTAGTTAGTTCTATTCTATACGCAGGACTATTTGTGTACTTCTACTATTTTTTCTTCGGACATTTGCAATTCTTAGAGCAATATCAACTTATGATATATACTCCAGAGTATATAGGAGATATGTTCTCAAGACCTGGGGGATTATCGGATTTTATCGGAAGATTTTTCACACAGTTTTGCTATGCTAGACTGACAGGTGCACTAGCAATAGCTTTACTACTGACAATAAACTTTCTATCAACGCTATACACTACCCAGAGGCTGACAGGACGAGAAAGTTGCGCCACATTACTTATGCCTGCATGCATGATAGTATTTCTCATGAACGAATATGCTCAGGTTTCTTTTATCGCTGCCATTACACTTGCTGAGGCGCTATACTTATTCTTGACACTAGCAAAGAAAAGCTCATGGTATTATGCCCTATTGATACTATTTAGCGGTATAGGATATTGGCTTATAGGTCCTGCAGACATACTATTTATTACACTAGCCATAACCGAACTGCTTTTTATAAGGAAATACAACAATAGATTCATATTCTCAGCTATAGCTATTGCAGTTCATTTTGGTGCTGCTGTAACAGTATACAGACTACTCCCCTACAGATTGCATACAATGCTAACAGGAGTGGATTATTTACGCTATTCTGCCGAAACCCCACTCATTATGTGGATAATCTACCTTATTCCCTTTGTGGCTTGTACACATGCTATATATAGGAAGAGACTAAAGATAACATGGCAATGGGATTGGCTTATTGGGCTTGCCGTCAGCAGTTGTATCGTAACAATATTGCACAGAGAATCGTCGACATCAGAGCAATTCAAGCAGATGGACTATTGGGTTAGATGCGGCAGATGGGATAAAGTAATAAGAATAGGCGAAAAAGAGGGCCCACGTAGTCAGCTTGCATTAGTATACCTGAATCTGGCACTTGGTATGGAGGGTCAACTGACAAATAGATACCCACAATTTCCTCAATTAGGCACACGAGGACTACTTAACGACTGGAAGCGCGACTGCATTTCAGCCTTACCACTTGCTGAGGTAATGTACAGAGTAGGAAACATGAATACAGCCTTACGCTACAGCATGGAAGCTATGGAAGCTAACTCTGACATGGAGAAATCCGGACGTGCTTTGGAGAGAATGGCAGAGATTAACCTCATCAACCGAGATTACGCAGTAGCAAGAAAATATTGCATGATACTAAGGCAATCAATATTCTACAGAGATAAAGCAGAGAAAATGCTTGCTATGATAAAAAAGCCAGAGCTAATAGACCAGCACCCTGAGTATGGATATATGAGGAAAGTGAGGTATAATGAAGATTTTATATTCAACAAATATAAATTTCACCCAGAGGAGGCACTAAAGCACTTGGCAATGCAGAATCCAGAAAACCGTTTGGCGAGAGACTATTACATAGTATGGCAAGAAATGGCAAGAAATGAGAACCGCGTATGTGTAGACGACGAACAAGTAAGATAAAAGGCTATGAAATACATATTACTCCTAGGCATATTACTATTGGCATCGTGTCAAAATACACCATACGATGTGAGAGATACAGGCAAAGAGGTGAAAGCATTTCCAGACTATGAAGATGTGACTATACCATACAATGTTGCTCCATTAGACATATCTGTTGAAGAAGATGACACAAAATCAATATCAGTTGAGATTTGCAATCATGAGAACGTCACGCTATTGACAAAACTATGGAATGGCAGAGATACGCATTGGGATATAAAAGAGTGGCATAAGATATTGGAAGACTGTAAAGGTCAGACAATACAAATTGTAGTAACCATTTGTAAGAACAATGGCGAATGGGAGAGATACAACCCTATCAATATACACGTATCAGCGGATGCGATAGACCAATATGTCACCTACAGGAGAATAGCACCTGCATACGAGACATTCAGTGCAGTCGGGATATACCAGCGAGACATCACTACATTTGACGAATATACAGTAACAGACTGCAATGAGCTGCAATACTCATGCATGAACTGCCATGCTACACGAAACGGCGACAGTGAAGATATGATATTACACGTTCGCGGGCCTCATGGCGGTAAAAATAAAAAAAAAGGAGGAAAACAGAAAAACTACAATACAAAGACAGACTATAATATAAACGCTTTTGCCTACGCATATTGGCATCCAGAAGGACGATACATTGCCTTTTCCACCAACACTACCCGTCAGCTATTCCATGCAGGAGAGCATGACAGAATAGACGTATTTGACGGAGCTTCTGACGTTCAAGTATTCGATACGGAGACTGATAGCGTATTGAGTGCACCACATATTCACACCAAACATTTTGAGAACTTTCCGGCATTCTCGCCATGCGGCAAATGGTTATACTACGTCCATGCAGATTCGCTACCTGTGCCACAGAAGCAAGACTCATTGCGATATGTGCTATGCAAAGTCTCTTTTGATGCCAATGAGGGTCGCATAGGCGAAGATATTGATATAATAGCAGACAAGAGAGCAGAAGGTTTAAGCCTATCTATTCCAAGACCATCTCCAGATGGGAGATACATAATGATATCGTCTCTCAAATATGGCAACTTCCCTGTATGGCATCCTGCTTCAGACCTATGGATGTACGATATACAGAGAGATACATTATATGCACTTGAGAAAGCCAATTCTCCCTATGCTGAGGCCTACCACAACTGGTCTTCCAACTCGAAATGGGCTGTTGTAGCATCCAGACGAACAGACGGACTACATACAAGACTGTGCATATTCCATATTGACGAAAAAGGAGAAGCTGGCAAAGCCTTTTTACTGCCACAGCGTACTCCTAGAGAGACAGAGGATAACGACTTAAGATCATACAACTGTCCAGAATTTGAGGTCAACAGAATGATACTGGACAAAGGAGATCTTATGAAATTTTACGATAAACCTTTAGACAGAGAATCAGTACACTAGATAGTATTACCATCATCAATAAACTCCTTCAGTTCACGGAAGAACCTATAACGGCATAGATTCTTGGAATTACCTATTATGATCAGTTTCATTCTTGCTCTGGTCATAGCTACGTTCATTCTTCTCAAATCGGACAAGAAGCCTATTGTATTCTCTGGATTTGCACGAACCAAAGAAATAATAATCACATCACGTTCCTGTCCCTGGAACCCGTCTACGGTACCAATAGTCACCGCTCGGCGTATTTGTTTAAAGAAAGGATGGCTCTTAAGAATCTGTCTGATGAGAGATGCCTGCGCCTTATATGGAGTAATGATACCAAAATTGATATTATCATTCAAGACGCGATCCTTACCTATTTCATCTATATATTTACGCAATGTACGAATTGCCAGTTTTGCCTCCGAGCGATTGATACGGCTACCGCTATCTGTGACCTCATCTATAGCTTCCTCTCCGTCGACTACATCCTCAAGACTTGTATCCTTCCACTCGAGGAAAGGATCCCAAGGAATGATGGAGTGGTATGCTACCTCATCGGCAGCTACAATCTGCCCATTATAAAACCATCGACTAGGGAAATCCATAATAGGTTGCGCCATTCGATATTGAATGCCAAGGAGATTGACGCAATCAGGATGAGACTCAGCAACAGTTTCCATAAGCGTCTTTGCCAAACCACGACGAAGAGCCTCATTACTCTTGACTGTAGGAGGCAACTGCATGTGATCTCCAGCCAGCACTACCCTACCAGCCTTTAGAATAGCAATCCAGCAAGAAGCCTCCAGACCTTGACCTGCCTCATCAATAAAAAGAGATGAGAAATTCATTCCTTGCAAAAGATGATGACCTGCACCAGTGAGAGTACAAGCTATGACTCGCGCACTCTGCATTACCTCTTGGCGTATACGGATTTCCAGATCCATACCACGGTCGCGCAGAGAAGAGATCTTCTGATGAGTAGATTCGCCCTTAGTCTTTTGAGATTGAAGCTGGCGAATAGCTTTACGTATAGACCACAATTGTGGATATGACGGATGTGCAGCAAAACGGCGTTCATACGTTGACTCCAATACAGAATCAGATATACGGGCAGAATTGCCTATACGGAGCACTTGTATGCCACGATCGATAAGTTTTTCGGCGATATTATCGACGGCAGTATTACTAGGTGCGCAAACCAGCACCTGAGTCTCGCGAAAAAGAGTCTCAAAAATAGTCTCAGCCAAAGTAGTTGTCTTACCAGTACCAGGAGGGCCATGAACGATAGCGACATCCTTAGCAGCAAGCACACTATTGACAGCCTTTATTTGAGAATCGTTAAGACCATACGGCTTGACATAGGGCAGATCCTTTGCCATCCGAGGTTTCTCCAACCCAGCGAAAACACGACGCAAATCCTTAAGTCTACCGCTTTCTGCATTAATAGCCGAATCCAAAGCATGAAACATCAGCTTATAAGTATAATCGTCAAAAGCCGGCATGACACCTAATGAAGAGACACACTGAGCAAGACGATTAGAGTCGTCCATACTATTTAGGACAACTGACATACGAGTATTATCAGCAAAAGCGACAGTTCCCTTGACCTTTATAACCACCACCTGGTTAGGATTTGCGGGGGCAGGAGTAAAGAACGTTACAGGATTACCATATTCAAAGAGAGATTCGTCATCCTCCTCGTAAGAACTATCAACACGACGAGATACTTCAATAATAATCTGATCGAGGGCATTACGATAAGTACGACCGACAGATATCGGGTACCAGCAAGTACCGCGTAGCAACATACGATGCAAACCAGTCTTATCGGTTTGCATTTCGAACATTTTCTTCTCCTCGGCATACTCTACCTCAAGGAGCTGACGGTGCATTGATAATCTCTCTTGCGATATATCCATTAGCAAAGCAACAAATGTGCAAAGACAAAGTTAGAGTAAAAAACTACTGTAAAGATCACTGTTTAGGAGAATCCACCTTTGGTCTCAGGCAATGAGGTAATTTGCCATGCTCACGATGATGAGCTACACAAGCACAACACTTGCCATGTCTTGGGCACTCTTTAGGGCATGTACACTCGAAAAAAAGATTCGGTGCAACAGTAGAAGGTCTATTTGGACAATTCATAACAATAATATTTAGAGAAATCACAAATCGAAGCGGACAGGTACAGCATAAACAGAAGGAGTAGGAGTACCACCGACAGCAACTTTAGTCATAATTATATCTTTGGACGCCCTGTTCTTGCAGTACACGTTCGACCTCGTGCATAGCGGTTGCAGTATTACCATTAGCCTTGGGGCTTCCGTTGATGAGTAGTACTTTCATAACCACATTGAAAATTAAGATATACTTTAGGTTGAAATGCGAATCTAATCAAGCTATTGCCCAGATATCCTTGGGTTCAAGAATACTGATACCCTCTTGAGATTGCTTGGCCATGCAAATCATAGCATGAGCTACCTGAGAAGTAGGCATTGGGCGGATAGATTTTAGAATACCGAATCTATTGAGACCTTGGAGCAGGCCTACGCTAATTCTTTCACCCAAACGGTCCGTCCCTCTTCGTATGAGAGATGGTGGACGCATGATAGACAGAGACTTAAACCCAAGATTCTTAACATCGGCTTCAAGCTGACCCTTCATGCGTGTATAAAAGACCTTAGAACCGGCTGAAGCCCATGCAGAAGAGACGAGAACCATAGATTCGACACCATTATATCTTGCTGCCTTAGCCACCTCATACTGGTACGTATAATCTATCTTCCATTGAGCCTTCTGACTTCCTGCCTGTTTTAGCGTAGTACCTAGAGCCGAGAAGAGAACATCACCTTGCAGAAAACACTTCCAGTCATCTAGTCTATCGAAATCAACGATATGGACATGCAACTTGTCGTGCTTAAAAGAGACATCATGTCTGACAAAGATGTGAACATCAGAGAACTTGGAATCTTCTAGCAATTGAGAAACCAAGTCACGACCAGTAGCGCCAGTGGCACCTATTACAAGAGCAATCATTTTAGGGCTGTGCATAGATTTATATACTATATCCACAATACGTCTCTGGCACTCATCTATATCAGCTAGAGGCCTGGTAGATATCAGCTGCAAAATACATGAGGCGTGAGAGTGAGCTGCATTAAGAATGGCAGGATTTTCAGTTTCGATGTGAAAGCCATTGCGCTTATAGAACTCTATTCGACGAGCATTCATCTCGTTTATCGGTCGCTCCACTTCACCAAGAATAGGCAGTTCGGATTCTTCCTGGAGCAACTTAAGCGTTTGGGCACCCAGTCCATTATTGCGTTTATCTGGCACGACAGCCAAATATAAAAGATAGCGACATATACCCAAATCCCATATTACAGCCATACCAGCAAATTCATCCTCATCGACGATAGCATTGAAAGTCATTTGAGGACAATCATCAATCATCGACAAGAATTGTGCTGTGTCTGTACGTTCGTCGTCGGGGAAAGAAGATTCATACAAAGCAGGTACACCAGCCAACAATGGATTATTGCTATTATGTACTTTAACCAGCTTCATGTAGTGATATGGGGGAAAAACTTGCTAAATAGCATACCTAAAGTCATAAGTCTTTGTAGCACTGTTTTTTTCATCGATATAGTCAGGTTTTCTAATATGGTAACTTACAATGCAAATGTATGGAAAAACTCTGAGAGATCAATCGTTAGTTATCTCCGTAAATCTACTGAACGTCTTCCCGTCGCGAGTGACATTTTCAAAAAACATCATTTCTGGTCGTACCCAGAAATTCTGGTCGCCATACAACGCCTGATAAACCACCATACGCTCCTGAGTCTCCGAATCGAAAGCAGAGTGAACGAAGCGATACTTACCGCCCTTGAAATGCTGAAAGAAACGTTCCTGGGGTTGATTGTAAGACAACAACATCTTCTCAACTATAGGGAGGTACCATGTTTTGACCTCACTTGCAGTGGGAGTATGCTCACCAGGAAAATCAAACGTATTGTTGTAATACTTTTGGAACAGCGACTTATAATCTGCCAAAGTATCACGTTCTCCGAAGATGCCCCAGACTTTATCCTTCCAATAAGAATTGGTATAATTGAACTGTACACTCTGTAACTCTTCAAATTCAGATATGAGAGCCTCATCTATGACAAAGGACTGTTTGCCATCCATACGAGTCGACTTATACTGATGCTCGCCTATTCTAGACTTCAAGAAAGATGTCATTTCGAAATGTGGATTACCGAGCAAAGCTGGCACACGCACAATAGGAGCAATGATTTGAGCCAAGAAAGAGCCGTTGCTACTACCCACCAACAAATCGGGTTTCTCCTTGTCACATAACTGATGTATAAATTCGAGAGCCTCCTTAGGATGTATAGGAAGATCTGGAGTCAACACGCGGACACGGCCATCGAGTGCCTCTCTCAGAGACATAGCGGGGACACAACTTCCGCTGGCGAAAAAACCATGAAGGA
>JAKSLC010000122.1 GCA_024401415.1 Bacteroidales bacterium
GAATAGGCTCGCAATGATGTGTCCTTGAAGAAGTGGCTGATGTGGATTTTTTTCGAAATCGGCAGCCAACTCGAGAATGCGAAGAATCTCGTCCTTAGTGAAATCCGTAATGGATACGAGACTTTTATTTTTAATCATTGGATTATGTGTTGAAGCATTATCGAGATACAAAGATAGTAATTTTAGAGTAAGGATTTACCGCTTGTCATCCTTTTTACACTTTATAAAGACATACAATGCTTCATAAAAGCACGAAGTTACACTATCAGAAAATAAAAAGCATCGCCTCAAAATGGGGCGATGCAAAATATAATATTGACATTTGTTTATCGAGCAAAAAGCAACTCTCTATACTTTGGAAGAGGCCACATCTCGTTATCAACTATAAGTTCGAGTTTATCGACATTGTAACGAATTGATTCGATAAGAGGACAAACAGTCTTTTCATACGCCTCAGACTTCTCTTTCTCCGATGTCAACTTATTAGCAATACGTCGAGCGTCCTCGAGGGAATTAGACTTGGTTCGAATCTCGCTCACGTGCTTAGATATCTGGCGAATGAGATCTCGTTCTGATGCCGTCAGTTCATCAGCTTCATCACCCATCACATCCTTCATACCCTTAACATTAGCAATAAGAATATTCTGATACTGAATAGCAGTAGGAATGATATGATTTACGACCAAATCGCTCATTACACGACCCTCGATTTGAATCTTTTTAGTGAATTTTTCATACTCTACTTCAGCACGAGCCTCAAGTTCGCGTTCAGTTAAAATACCTGTCTTCACCAAGACATTCTTAGCATGCTCAGTCGTCATTTTGCTGATAGACTCAGGCACCGAAGTAATATTTGTCAAATTACGACGAGCAGCCTCAGCCTTCCACTCCTCAGAATAACCGTTTCCATCGAAATGTATAGGAGCTGACTCTATAATAAGATTACGAATCTCCTGGAAGATAGCCTCATCTTTCTTAACTCCCTTCTCGATAAGTGCATCAACATTCTTCTTGAACTCAACAAGCTGAGCTGCTACCATTGAGTTAAGAACAGTCATTGCAGCTGCACAGTTTGCGGATGAGCCAACTGCACGGAACTCGAAACGATCGCCAGTGAAAGCAAAAGGAGAAGTACGGTTACGGTCTGTATTATCAATCAAGATCTCGGGCAAACGACCCACACCAAGCTTCAGCTCTGTCTTTTCCTCTGGAGTCATTTTAGCATCGGAAACTTTCTCAACGATGCTATCGAGCATAGAAGATATCTGCGTTCCGAGGAAAATCGACATGATAGCAGGAGGAGCCTCGTTAGCTCCGAGACGATGCATATTGGTAGAGTTAAGAATATAAGAACGGAGCAAATCCTGACCTTTATACACCGCTGCCATAACATTAGTAAGAAAAGTGAGGAATAGCATATTCCCCTTAGGATTCTTACCTGGAGCGAAAAGATTCACGCCTGTATCTGTACAAAGAGACCAGTTATTATGCTTACCAGAACCATTAACACCAGCAAAAGGCTTTTCATGAAGCAGCACCTCAAATCCATGATGTTTGGCAAGACGCTTCATAGTATCCATAACAAGTTGGTTATGGTCATTAGCCAAATTACACTCCTCGTATATAGGAGCCAACTCGAACTGATTAGGAGCAACCTCATTATGTCGAGTCTTAACAGGAATGCCAAGACGCTGACACTGAACCTCAAGATCGCGCATAAAATAAGCCACACGCTCAGGAATTGAACCGAAATAATGGTCGTCCAATTGTTGATTCTTAGCAGAGAGATGTCCCATAAGAGTACGACCCGTCAACATCAAATCAGGACGAGCCATATAGAGACCTTGGTCAACTAGGAAATACTCCTGCTCCCAACCAAGGTTAGCAATTACTTTCGTAACATTCTTATCAAAATACTGGCAAACATCAACTGCAGCCTTATCTATAGCATGCAACGCCTTAAGAAGAGGAGTCTTATAATCTAGAGCATCACCTGTATAAGAGATAAATATAGTAGGAATACAAAGAGTAGAACCCACGATAAAAGCAGGAGATGTAACATCCCATGCTGTATAACCTCTAGCCTCGAAAGTTTGTCGAATACCTCCATTAGGGAATGAAGACGCGTCTGGCTCCTGCTGAGCAAGGTGCTTTCCAGAAAATTCCTCGATTATCTTGCCATCAGGACCATAGTTGATAAAGCCATCATGCTTCTCAGCTGTACCTTCAGTCAATGGCTGGAACCAGTGAGTGTAGTGCACAACTCCATGGTCAAGCGCCCAAGCCTTCATACCTGCTGCCACACCATCAGCAATTGAGCGATCAATAAGTTCGCCCTTAGCGATGCATTCTTTTACTTGTTTATAGACACTAGGCTGAAGATATCTCTTCATCGCCTCATCATTAAACACCAATTCCCCGTAAAATTCAGAAACTCTCTTTTCTGGGAATTTCATATCAGGCGCCTTCTTGGTCATCAAATCGGTCAACGCCCTAAAACGCAATGTTGCCATACTCTAATTATATTTATAGACAACGCAAAATTAATGGACGCTTTCCATTTTGCAAGCGTCCACACCCATATATATGTATTTTTAACTTACTTTTAACGCTATACCCCCTTTAAATATGGGGGTATCTGTGATAATATTACAACATTTTGAGGACTAACCCCCAAACAATAATGCCTCAACCCATTAGTAAGAACAATATACTTCACACCAAGTTGCGTATTATAACGCAGAGCCTGATCAAGTGTTTTTTGAGAAATTTGCACAGTTGGGGCCTTACACTCCACTATTAATAGGGGGTGCATATTCAAATCATAAATTATGATATCAGCTCTGTGATTCTGACCGTTGACATTAACCGTAGCCTCTACAGCAGTTCGCTCGCGAGGATAACCAAGCACATTGATAAGATACGATAAAAAAGACTGCCGCACATATTCTTCTGGAGTCAGGGAAACATACAACTTTCTGCATTCATCCCACACTTGAGGCTTTCCGTTTGGAGTTGCAGGAGCCTTGAGTTTCAAGTTAGCCTCGGGAAGATTTAGTTGTGGGAGCATAACATAAATTATTTGGTTGGTGAATTTACATACTGATAAATCAACTCATCATACATAGTATCACCAATGCGATACCACTGACGTCTTTTCCCGACGTACTCAAAGCCACACTTTTCAAAAAGATGCTTTGAGACGATATTGGTCGATAGCATTGTGGCACATAGAGACTTAAGCCCCAGCACTTCAAAAGAATAATCAACTATCCAACCTACAGCGAAAGCAGCATAACCTTGTTGACGATACTTCTCATCTACAAGAACGCCAATACTAGCGTGCAAAGAAAAAGGATCGAAATCGAAGAGATCTATACACCCAACGGCTATACCTTCGGCGTCAGATATCATCAATCTCATCTGACGCTCTTGATAGATATCCAACGTTGAATTATCTACAAAACGCTGGATATCTGTTTTAGACATAGGCCTACAATTACCACTACCATCCTTCCACTGCTGCGGATCATTCTCCCAATGGAAAATTAAATCCACGTCGGACGGCTCCATAGCTCTAATCTGTGCCTCTGCCATACGTACTATTCTTCAGGCTTCGTAGCTATGCTCTGCTTTTCATTAAGAAATCTCTTATATGCAGAGAGTCTACGAACGAATGCGTCGCGATATGGAGTTGTCTTACGGATATGATCGCGAGACACTTTGGCATCATTGTACTTATCATACTTACGATATGAGTAAACATACCATCCATCGCGATATCTATGCTCGAGAATATGATTTGGATCCAAACCCTTCAAGCGACTAGGCTTCAGAGGAGTACGTAAAGCGAAGACCTGTACAGTATATCCAGAAGAATCTGTTTCTACTCTAAAAGAAGTAGGTTCTTGCCTATTTGGCACAGGAATATTACTTGCCATTGAAGAGCCATCCTGATTATTATTATCTACGCCATACAAAGACTGATAATAAGTATCTAGAATCATATCACCAGGAGTAGAATACTCATACCCTCCATAGAAATACTGATGAGGCGTACGCCAATCGAGAGATGCCAGTTGTATAGACTGTCCGCCAGAATGGAAATAGCTATCATCAGCATCTACACGAGCGATATAAGTAGTATCACGAACACCATTTGATACCTTAATCTCATAATCCTTATTAGTTTCAAGGATCACAACATATTGACCATTAATGTTTGGTCTATATATACCTATTTCCTCTCCATCTAAAACAGCTGTCACACGAACATCCTTTACATTATCAGACAAAGCGGTACCCCTGAACAAAGCAAGCTTATTAACCTCAGGTTCTTCATAAACAACCTTATACAAATCGTACCCTGTAGCAGAAACACCCTTAGCATCCTTATTCCAACGCATTGAAGCATAATACGCCAAATCCTTAGTTGCAGATGGCATAAAGTAGATATCGTCATCAGGAGTATTAATAGGATAACCTATATTCTGCACAGCTTCGAAAGTACTATCTTCATTCTGTATTGTATAGAAGATATCATAACCTCCCATTGAGTTATGTCCTTGAGAACTGAAATAGAGTATATTCTTAGTTGGGTGCAGAACTGGAGAATCTTCATCATACTCAGTATTGATATTAGGACCCATATTGCGAGGTATACCCCATTCACCATTAGGCAAACGATAAGAATGATACAAATCAAGTCCACCATAACCGCCGTCGCAATTAGACGAGAAGAACATCTGTTGTCCATCAGCACTCACCCATGCGTACTTAATAGGGCCATAACCATTGATAGGAGCAGGCAACTTTTCTGCCTTCCCCCACGCCGAATTAGCATCCTGTCGATTAGCTACATACACGTCGCCATCTCGGAATATATACAATTCAGTATCATTATTGGCCAAACATGTTGCAGACTCCTGCTTATTAGCCTTGCTATCGAACAAATCTGAAACACGCACTGGTGCGTCCCATCCTCCATTACCATCAGACTTCATGCGATATATAGACTCCTCGAACTGGCCATCATCAAATCTAGACTTTTTCTCATTGCGACGACGACGAGAAGTGAAATACAATTCATTTTCACTAGCAGACAAAACAGGGCGATAATCATTATTGACAGAGTTGACTAAATCACCCATATTCTCGACTTCAAGACGAACTGGATTTGCCATCAAAGTCATAGCATTCTGACAAACGATAGTCTCAACCTTCACACGTTCAGCGCCATAGTCGGAATTATTCTTCTTACGAACATACTCCAGCTCCTTCATAGCATTCACATAGTCATACTTCAACTGGTATGCTCTACATATAGCGAGATGCAAATCCACATCGTCATCTGTCCATACACCAGAGTGATCCAGATCTTGAACCTTATTAAAGAAATAGATAGCAGAATCAGGATTTCCACTTAAGTTTACGTAAGACAGACCCAAGTTATAGTTTACGTCTATATTATTGGGAACTTCATCGTAAATCTTGCGAAGTATACTAATTGCTTGTTTAGGGTTAGATTTATTACCAAATCGGATTGCCTGATCTAGCAACCTAGATTGCTGATGTGTCAAATCTACACTTTCCTGTGCAAAAAGTGCCACACTAACAATTGAAAAAAATAAGTATAATGCTACGTGTCTCATCGAATGTGTAATAGTAATTCAATAGTTACTGAATAACCGACACAAAAGTAGTCTAACATTTACATTTTTCAAAAAAAAGTCGAACAAAAATGCAACCTTTTCAGAGTACTTGTATTTTCAATATGTCACCTGGCTTTAAAACAACGAAATTTCGTTTCTCTGAGAGGACATCGGCAGGCTTTCCATTGACAAAAACAGAAGTAACTGAGACATTCGTTGGCAATGCAACATCGTAAGACTCAGCAGCTCCACCAGACAAACTAAACTCAGTAAGCATTCCATTTTTCCATGACATAACGACTTCAGCGCCACCTCTGACTTTCATTCCCTTCACACAACCTTCTGACCAAGCAGAAGGCAAAGCTGGTAGAGGGTCTACATAACCTGCGTGGCTTTGAAGAAGCATCTCACCGATACCTGCTGCACCACCAAAATTTCCATCAAGTTGGAAAGGAGCATGAGAGCACCACAAATTAGGGAACGTACCGCCATGATGTTTAGAAGTAACGGAATCAATCGCTGGTTCCAAGAGACTAGTCAGCAATCTTAAAGAACGGTCACCATCTCCCAAACGTGCCCAGAAATTAATTTTCCAAGCGCGGCTCCAACCAGTTCCGGCATCACCTCTACGATTAAGCGTTCTTCTACAAGCCTCAGCCAAATCAGGAGTTTCAGAAGGGACAATAATGTTACTTGGATGCAGACCATACAAATGAGAGACATGGCGATGGTGAACATCATGTTCTTCATAATCTTCAAGCCACTCCATAAGGTAGCCATCTTTAGATATCTGCATAGGAGGAAGATCAGCCAAATCCTGCTGTAATATAGAAACAAAATCAGCATCACAGTCGAGAACCTTAGCCGCTAGAGAAACATTAGTGAACAATTCTGTAATGATTTGCGTGTCCATAGTAGGTCCCATACAGACACTAACTCTATGTCCATCCAAAACGAACTCATTTTCAGGAGAAGAACTAGGTGCTGTAACAAGCCAGTTATGCTTTGGCTCTCTAATCATCGTGCTATGGAAAAATTCAGCACAACCTTTCATAATGGGATATACAGAGGCCAAATAATCTTTATCAAGAGTATACTGGTAATGTTCCCACAAATGTTCACACAACCAAGCTCCACCAGTATTTGTAGCACCCCACGAAGGATGTTCTCCTGGTGCCGTATATTCCCATACATTGGTCATCATATGCATTACCCACCCCTTTGCTTCCGGTCCATAGAAGGCCTTGGCGGATTCTTCACCTGATGGAACAGATCGTTTAATTAGCGATATCAATGGCTCATATAGCTCTGATAGATTGCCTTGCTCCAGTGGCCAGTGATTCATCTGCACATTAATATTAGTGTGGTAGTCGCCATTCCATGGTGTAGATGTACCATTGGCCCATAATCCCTGCAGATTTGGCGGCAGAAAACCAACACGAGTACTTGAAATAAGAGAATAGCGACCAAAATTATAGTAGAGAACTGCCAATGCAGGATCCTGAGATACCTTAAAACGCTCGATTCTCTTGTCTGTGGTCAACATAGCATCTTTATGATCAGACTTAATATCGAGTTTAACTCTGTTATATAATTCTCCATGAGCAACGATATGATTGCCCCGCATCTGTGAATAAGTGCTACTCATAGCTTTTGACAACCTGCCTGATGCTTTAGATACAAGTTGTCTAGGGGATAATTGCTCCATAAGAGTCGTCTCCGAGGCAATATATATTGTTATCTCTTTTACATCACTGAAGTCTATTTCAGCATCACGACTCATAATTTTCTTAGAGTCAGAGGTTATGGCTATCTCGCCCCCATAACCTAACCCTTCAACTCCTTCTTGCCCGCTGTCTAATCGTCCCTCAAACTTCAACTTTACATAGCCTATACCATCCTCAGAACTAACAGAAAAATCATCACTATTTCTTGATAGTCCGAGAGACACATTAGTAGGCTTAGATGATACTTGTCTTACAACCACTACATCGTTTACTCTGTCAGCAAAAACTTCTCTCTCAAAGTCTATGCCAGCTGCCGACCACTTGGCAGTGGCTATGCCTGTCGATAGATCAAGAGCGCGACTTACATATACTACCGAATCTTTAATATCAGTATTAATAAACAAATCAGCTAAGTATTGATAAGTTCCATATGCTCCACCAGTGCTACCTGTCTTAGGCACAAAAGAACTATACATGAGCTGCTGAGCATCGGCATTTTTGCCCTGTAAAAGAAGATTCTGGATAGCAGGAAGAGACTTTGCTGCCTCTGGATTAGCATAATCTGCTTTAGAACCTGACCACATAGTAATATCATTCAACACTATATGTTCATTAACAGGCTGACCATAAACTGTAGCTCCCATACGCCCACTACCGACAGGAAGAGACTCTTGCCAAATAGAAGCAGGTCGATCATAGTACAATACATCAGTATATGAATACTGTTCAGACGAACAAGACAACAATAATAAGATCAGGGTGGATAAACCTAAAAACAGATTACGCATATTAGAGATAATAAATAAAAACGATGCAAATATACTATTAATAACAACAAAAAACGAACCCCAGCAATCACTTGATTACTGAGGTTCTTAGTTTAAGTGGCGG
>JAKSLC010000123.1 GCA_024401415.1 Bacteroidales bacterium
CATTATTATATGAAGTTGAGTATTCCATGTTTCCAATATCTCCGTATTTTGTGGATCGAAACCGGGTGTGACACTCGATGAATTCTATGAATTACTAATAGGATGTAAATATTTATGATTAAATTTGCCGAGTAACAACTAACAATCATACCTCATCAATGAAGAGAAGCATTCTATTTCTCGTCGCTGTGTTATGCATGACGTATTCTTTCGCCGCAAACCCTATAGTGGGATTGTTGGAGCGTATCGATCGTGGAGCATCTTCCAAATTCTCTATTCAACTTCAGAAGAGCGACGTAGATTTCTTTGAACTCGACCAGAAGGGCGACAAGGTTGTCGTTCGCGGCAATACTTATGTAAATATTGCATCAGGTATAAACTGGTACCTTAAATATTATGCAGGCATCCATTTGTCGTGGAATTGTATGTCTGCCCATCTCCCCGCTCAGTTGCCTAAGGTTGCTAAAAAGGAGCGTCACGAGACTTCTCTCTCTCTTCGTTATGATTTCAATTACTGCACTTTCAGCTACTCTATGCCTTTCTGGGACTGGTCTCGCTGGCAGACGGAAATTGATTGGATGGCTCTGCACGGCATTAATATGCCTCTGGCTGCTGTCGGACACGAGTGTGTGTGGCGAAATATGTTGCTTCGCCTCGGTTATTCTAAAGATCAGGTGAATGATTTCATAGCCGGTCCAGCGTTCCTCGCTTGGTGGGAGATGAATAATCTCGAGGGGTGGGGTGGTCCTAATCCTGACTCATGGTATGCTCAGCAGGAGGCTCTCCAAAAACAGATTCTTAAGCGTATGTATGAGTATGGTATCAATCCTGTCCTGCCTGGTTATAGCGGTATGGTGCCTAGTAAGCTCGATCTAGGTAAGAAGATCAACAATAATAACGCCGAGGCGAACGAGGCTTCTTCTTCAGAGTCTTCTCAAAGCACTATAGCTAAATGGAATGGTTTTGACCGTCCAGCTGTCCTCATGCCGGATGACCCTTCTTTCAATAGTATAGCCGATCTCTTCTACGAGGAGACTACAAAGTTGTATGGTAAGTCTAAGTATTACTCGATGGACCCTTTCCACGAAGCTAAGAATCTCCCGGCAGATCTCGATTTCGGTCAGGCAGGTAAGGTTCTTATGGCTGCAATGAAGCGCGTTAATAAAGACGCTATATGGGTCGTTCAGGGTTGGACAGAAAATCCTCGTCCCGAAATGCTCGCAGCTCTCAATCCCGGAGATTTACTCATCCTTGATCTCTTCAGTGAATGCCGCCCTATGTGGGGTATCCCTTCTATATGGAAGCGTGACGAAGGGTATGGCAATCATGATTGGCTCTTCTGTATGCTTGAGAATTTTGGAGCTAATGTAGGTTTGCATGGTCGTATGGATCAGCTCCTTAATAATTTCTACCTCACTAAGACTGATTCTCACGCTGCTCATATTCGTGGCATTGGTCTCACTATGGAGGGCTCAGAGACTAATCCTGTAATGTATGAACTTATGTGCGAACTCCCATGGAGACCTGAACGAATAACTAAGGAGGATTGGATTCGCGGTTATGTAAAGGCTCGTTATGGCGCTGATAATGAAGCCGTTCAGCATGCTTGGGCTATTCTCGTAGAGGGTATATATAATTGTCCTCAGGGCAATAATCAGCAGGGCCCTCACGAATCTATCTTCTGTAGCCGACCTTCTCTGACGTCTTTCCAGTCTTCTTCATGGAGTAAGATGTGTAATTATTATGATCCTAATTCCACTATGGAAGCTGCCAGGCTAATGCTCAGCGTCGCAGATTCTTTTAAGGGGAATAATAATTTCGAATACGATCTCATAGATATCTGTCGTCAAGCCATCGCAGATAAGGCTCGCATGGTGTATAGCCATACCGTGGCTGATTTCAATTGCTTTAATAAGAAGAGTTTTACTGCAGGTTATAAGGAGTTCCTCAGTCTCTTGCTTTTGCAGGATGAGCTACTCTCCACTCGTCCCGAGTTCCGTGTAGGGCGTTGGATAGAGATGGCTAAGTCTCATGGTAATACCCAGGAGGAGAAGAATCTCTATGAGTGGAATGCCAGAGTACAGATTACTACATGGGGCAACAGGTATTGTGCCGATACAGGTAAATTGCGAGACTATGCCCATAAGGAGTGGAATGGCTTGCTTAAGGATTTCTATTATCCTCGCTGGGCTAAGTATTGGAGCGTCCTCCAAGATGAAGTGGACGGCAAACTCCCTGTTTTGCCTACAGGTAACTCGTCTACTAAGCCTGATGGCAATCCTGCCGTAAGTATCGATTGGTATGCTATGGAGGAGCCATGGACTCTCAGCCATAACATATATCCTGTAGAGGCTGATGCCGATCCTATTGAAACTGCTAAACGTATCTTTTCTCAATTGTAATGAGCAAAAACCATACTAATAATAAGTCTAAGCGCCTCATGTCGCTTGACGTACTGCGTGGTCTTACCGTCTTCGGTATGATTCTTGTCAATAATGGCGCAGGAAAGGAACATTTCGAGATGCTCAAGCATAGCGCATGGAATGGTCTCACGCCTTGCGATCTTGTCTTCCCGTTTTTCTTGTTTATTACAGGCGTGAGCATTTATCTTTCGCTCTCTAAGCATAAGTCGTTGGTTGATGCCCGTACTTCTAGCTCTTTGCCTGTGCTTAGGAAGATTTTGTTTCGTACAGCCCTTATGTTTCTCATTGGTGTAGCTTTACATGTTTGGGATATGTTTATTTGGGGACATGATAATATTTTGCCAAATCTTCGAATAACAGGTGTGCTGCAACGTATCGCTCTTTGCTATGGTATTACATCTATCATATTCTTGTATGTAAGATTACGCTATTTGTGGCCTATTATCCTTACACTATTAGGTGGTTATAGTTATTTCTTGCTGGCATATAATGGTTATGATCAGACTGATGGTAATATAGCTAATCTTATAGATAGAGCAGTTTTCGGTGTTAATCATCTCTACCAGAAGGGTCCTATTGATCCAGAGGGACTTCCTGGTCTCATACCTTCCATTGCGCATACTATTATAGGTGTGCGTATTGGTATGTTGTTGTTCAATCCGGCAATAAAGAGGCGTCGTATGATGCGTATCTTTGCTCTTTCTGTAGCGATGATAGGTGTAGCTTATATTTTGTCTTTCGGTTTGCCTATAAATAAGCGTGTATGGTCGCCTAGTTATGTATTTATGACTTGTGGCCTGGCTACAGGGTTGCTGGCTTTGCTTACAATTTTTGTAGATGACAGAGGGCATGATAAGTGGTGTAGGTTGTTCCAGATGTTCGGACTTAATGCCATCGGTTTATATGTCATTAGTGAAATGATTCCTTCTGTGTTTGGCAGAGTCGGTATCCATGATACTGTTTGGGGTGCTATCTCGTCTACTATTTCTTATCCATGTTTGGCTTCTCTCTGCTATGCATTGTTTATTTGCAGTGTAATGTCGCTGATAGCGTGGTTGTTATGGAAGTTTAAGATTTTTATTAAGTTGTAGCGATAGGTTATGTTCAGGTCTGTGTGTGTATTGTTGTCGATTGCTTTTTTTGTAGCTTGTTCTGAAGAACAATCATTGGTAGAGTATGTCAATACAATGGTTGGAACTGCACCTAATGAAACTTCTGCAGCAGGTTTGTTCGGTAAGGGCTCTGAGGAACACGGACAGACGCTCCCTGCCGTCCTCGTACCTAATGGTATGAATTTCTGGACGCCTCAGACTTCTGATACCGAACTCAAGTGTCGTGCACCGTATTATTATCAGGATTCTCTCTTTCAGGGGTTTCGTAATAGCCACTGGATAGTGGGCGGTTGTACTCAGGATTATGGTAGCATGACTATTATGCCTGTTTCTGGCGCTCTTCGTGTGCAGCCAGAGAGTAGAGCAAGCCGTTTTAGTCATGAGTCGGAGATAAGCCGACCAGATTTCTATTCTGTCTCTTTGCTCGATTATGGTATTCGTGCATCTATGACCGCCTCGAGCCGTTGCGCACTGTTCAAGTTTCATTACCAGACGACCGACAGTAATTATGTGGTAATCAATCCTAATTCTGATGAAGGACAGGGTTATATTGAGATAATCCCAGAAAAACGTATGATTCGTGGCTATAATCCCGTGCACCGTATATATCAGGGTAAGGGTCAGCCAGCTGGTTTCTCTGGTTATTTCTCAGTCTATTTCCAAGACGATTTTGAGGAGTATGGTACTTTCGTGTCAGATTCTGTTAAGTCGGGCTATAGCATTGAGCATGATAAGCATCGCATAGGTGCATGGGTAAAGTTGCCTTCCCACAAGAAGTTTTTTCTCGTAAAGGTCTCTACGTCTTTTACAGGTTGGCAAGGGTGTGAAATGAATCTTAATGAATTGCCTGGTTGGGACTTCACAGCTACTCAGCAGTGTCTTAAGTCTGTTTGGCAACATCATCTAGGTAAGATTTCTCTCCCTAATGCTACAGATTCTGCTAAGACTATGTTCTATAGCGCTCTTTACCGTTCAAGTTTTCTCCCTCATGTCTTCAATGATATTGATGGTAGTTATCCATCATTCGCGACAGGAGATTCTATAATGATGGTGCGTTCGTTGCACAATTATTATGAAGATTTCTCAATGTGGGATACATACCGAGCGCTTCATCCACTCCTCACAATTCTTTCTCCATCTATGTCTGCCGATATGATGCAGAGCCTCGTCCTTAAGTATCAGCAGGGTGGTTGGCTCCCTATATTCCCTTGCTGGAATAGTTATACTGCGGCTATGGTGGGCGATCATTGCATCGCAGCTATCGGTGATGCGTATCTCAAGGGTATTACAGATTTTGATATCAATACAGCTTATGAGGCTATGCGCAAGAATGCCTTCCAGCAAGCTCCTGAATCGGATTATAATAATGGAATGGGTCGCCGAGCCTTGGATTCTTATCTCAAGTATGGTTATATCCCTCTCGAGGATGGCGTCCCTATGGCTTATCATAAGAATGAGCAGGTAAGTCGTACTTTGGAGTATGCCTATGACGATTTCGTCCTTGCTCAGGTCGCAAAAGCTCTGGGCCATGAGTCAGATTATGATTCTCTGATGATAAGAGCGAATAATTATCGAAATGTTTTCAATCCCGCTACAGGTTGGGTGCAGGGACGTCACGCCGATGGCTCTTTTTTGTCTGATGACAATACGTTCAGTTTCTGTAAGTTCATTACAGAGGGAACTCCTGGTCACTATTCTTGGTATGTGCCTCATGATGTCGAAGGACTGATTGAGTGTATGGGGGGCGCTGATATCTTCGAGTCGCGACTTGATAGTCTTTTCTTGAAGCGTCAATATTGGCATGGAAATGAGCCTTGTCATCAGATCGCTTATCTCTATAATTATATCAATCGCCCCGAGAAGACTCAGTATCATGTTCACAATATTCTTAATACTGAGTATCTTGACTCCCCAGGCGGACTCTCTGGTAATGATGATGCAGGTCAGATGTCTGCATGGTATATCTTCTCTGCCTTGGGGTTCTATCCCGTATGCCCGGGCATTCCAGAGTATGCCATAGCTTCACCTTCGTTCCCTGAGGCTTCGATTCATTTGGAGAATGGCAATGTTTTTACTATTCGAGCTGTCAATTTATCAGATTCTAATATATATGTCCAAAGTATGAAGCTTAATGGTAAGTCTCTCGATTGCCCTTTTATCTCTCATCAGGATATTATGAAGGGTGGACTTTTGGAGTGTATTATGTCTGATGTCCCAAATACCAAATAACTTTCAAACACTGATTTTATGAATAGAGTATTGTCTTTTTTCTTATTTTTTCTATTGTTAATTGCATGTTCTAATAACAATATTACTAACATATATAATGTATTAGACTACGGAGCAGTAGGTGATGGCGTAACGGACGACGCTGTTGCTATCCAGCGCACCATAGATGCTTGTAATGCTGCCGGAGGCGGACAGGTCTTGTTCCCTACTGGTTATGTGTTTATGTCTGGTCCTGTGGAACTGAAGTCTAATATAGATATTCATTTGGCAGTGGAGAGCAAGTGGCTTGCTAATCCGGATGAGTCAATATACCATTTAAGTGCTTTCGGTGAAAATCGTGGCGAGGGTATGATGTGGCTTTATGCTAATGGAGCCGAGAATCTTTCTATATCTGGAAAGGGAACTATAGATGGTAATGGCGTGGCGTTCATGGGTGCCGAATTGGAGGATAGCTACGAGTTGAAGCCTCTGGCAGATCCGTCTTTCGACCCTCGCCCTCATGTGCTCACTCTTACAGATGTGAAGCGTCTCTCTATCAAGGATGTTACTATTCAGAACGGAGCCTATTGGACTGTTCATCTCATTGGTTGCTATGATGCACTTATAGATGGTATCAGTCTCAAGAATAAGCTCAAGATTCGTAATGGCGATGGTATAGATATTGATCACTCTAAGAAGGTGCGTATTGCTAATTGCTTCATAGAGAGTGGCGATGATTGTATTTGCCTCAAAAATCGTCGTGAATTCGAACAGTATGGGTCTTGCCATGATATCGTGGTTACTAATTGCGTGATGACTGGTCGTAGTTGCGCTATTAAGATTGGCTCTGAGAATATGGATAGCATTTATAATGTGTTGTTCGATAATTGTATCATCACAGCTAGTAACCGCGGCTTGGGTATTCAGAATCGCGACGAGGGTACTGTTACTAATGTCATGTTTAGTAATATCATTCTCGATTGCCGTCTATTTAGCGATGTTTGGTGGGGTAAGGCTGAACCTATATATGTCACCAGCTATCCTCGCGCTGTAGGTAATCATAAGGATGCCGGTTGGCGTTTCCCTAAGGGGGCTACAGAGGGTAAGTGCGGCGACGTTAGTGAAATCTATTTTACTAATGTGAAGTGCTACGGAGAAAATGGTTGCTTTATCGGCGGCGATGTCAAGGGTAAGGTTCATGATATCTATCTGAATGACGTCGATATTGTCTTGGAGCGTAAAACTGAATACGATTTGGGTGTTTATGATAAGCGCCCTTGCGTAGGCGAAGGGTTTGTCAAGGGTAGGGTATATGGTTTGTATGTCGATAATGCAGATGTGGTGAATGTCGATCGTCTCTCTGTCCGTCTCAAGTCGTCTTTCCCTGCTGATATGTACGCAGGTAAGTCTAACCAAAAATAATTTGCCATGAGGAGCTGTCTGTCGTTTGTCTTTTTGTTTTTGAGCTCTGTATCTGTATTCTCGCAGAGTATCTCGTGTACGTTGGATGGTTTGAAGGGCGAGTTGCTCTCTTGCCCTCAGAAGATGGGTAGTAGCTATTATGCCTACCCTGGACCTCTTCAAAAGGTATATGCTCTTGCTCCAGAGGGGTTTTCTCCTGTGTATATAAGTCACTATGGTCGTCATGGCTCTCGTTGGCTTACTAGTGATAATCGCTATCTTTTTGTCCTTAATATCATGGATTCTAATGAGCTGACTCCTCTTGGTCGTGAGTTGCGTGAGAGGCTCGAGCTCGTTTGGAAGGATGTTCAGGGGTGTGGCGGTGATCTCACTTCCGTAGGCGAACGTCAGCATCATGATATCGCTCGGCGTATGTTCAAGGAGTATAGCTCTGTTTTCGCAGACGGAGCCAGTATTCGCGCTTATGCTAGTACATCTCCTCGTTGTATGATGAGCATGATGTCTTTCTGTGAGAGTCTTAAGGAACTTAATCCGTCTCTGACTATCAAAAGGTCTGCTCACATGCGTGATATGATTTTCATTAATTATGAGTCGCCAGAGTATCATGCCTTTACCGCAGATTCTAGTGAATGGTCTATGCAGTACCATCTTTTCCGTTCTCACAATGTCTCGACAGATCGTCTTATTGCTTCTCTCTTCGTTTCTCCCGCAGATGTGCCTCAACAGATGAAGTTCATGGAGGAGTTGTATTGGATAGTCGAAAATCAGCAGGATACTTCTC
>JAKSLC010000124.1 GCA_024401415.1 Bacteroidales bacterium
GAAATTTGCGAGCAACAAGAATGCTCCCATAAGGCAGACCTAGGGCAGCAATATAAAATACGCTTACATACGCAACACATTAAAAGACATACTTTTTGCATCAAAGATAAGAAGCCTGTCAGTCAACAGTTGTCCGATATTCAGTATATATTTTATAGCCTCAGTCGCCTGAATAGTCCCGATTACTCCTGGCACAACCCCTAATATTCCCAATACCGCACACGACTGGCATCCTGCGTTGTCTTCAGCATCTGGAAAAATATCTCTGTACGAGCGAGAGCCTGGCACACAAGTAATAGTCTGCCCTCGGTATTGCTGTACTCCTCCTATGCTATATGGCTTCCCTATTTTGGCACATGTATCATTGATCAGGTATTTAGACTCAAAATGGTCAGTCGCCTCTATTACAAAATCATATCCCGACAGAATATCCACTGCATTATCAGGCGTCAGGAAAGTATTATAACACTCAACCAGAACGTGAGGATTCAATTCTGCTATTCGCGTTCTCGCAGATTCCGCCTTGGAGGATCCGACAGATGATGTTGTATGTATAACTTGTCTTTGTAAATTACTCAAATCAACATTATCCCCATCGACGATACCTATACGCCCCACACCTGCAGCTGCCAAATACAATAGCACTGGAGAACCGAGTCCCCCAGCCCCCACTACACAAACGCTCGCCTCCTTTAGCTTACGCTGACCAGTAGGTCCCACTCCTTCTAAATCTATATGACGTAGGTATCGTTTAACCTCTTCGTCGGTGAAGAATGACTTATTTCCCATCTGTTATAACTATTACAACCATACAAAATTAAGGAATAATTTTCTGCAAAAGACGACGCTCACCATTTCACTCATCAATAGAGAATGTCAGAACACCTATATTCAGACAAGGCAAATGTTCTCTCAATGCACGACAGCAAGCTGCAAGCGTAGAACCTGTAGTAAGCACATCGTCTACCAACGCTATTTTTCTATCCTCTATCTCTTTTATTGTTTTTCCAGACACGAAAGCGTTTTTCGACATAGATACAGCTCTTTGCTCAGCATTGCGTGCAGATTGAGAAGAAGCCCATGAACGCCTCTTCAGAATATCAGTACGCATCTCTATACCTGTAGCTTCTGATATTCCCTTTGAAATCTCGGCTGCCTGATTATATCCTCGGCTGATTCTTCTGACCCAACTTACAGGCACAGGAATTATAAGGTCAAACAAGTGAGTCATCCCATTCTGCTTCATATATGTACCTATCTCTACACCCATACGGTAAGCGAGGTGGGGATTATTGTGATACTTAAATTCATGAACCGTCTCTCTGACTATACTGTTTTTATCAGCAAAGAAGAAATGACTATATCCCCAAGAGACATTGTCCAACTGCGCCATGCGTTGCTCTGCGATATTATTCATGCGAGGCAACATATATGTACGTGCCATCTTCTGGTGACACGACAAACATAGAGAATCCTCAAACCTTGTGAGCAATTCACCGCAATATATACACCTCTGAGTGGTAAAAAGAAACATTAATATGATTTTGCTATCTTCATTATTTCCTCCCTGATTGCTTGAGGAACATACATGGAAACATCTCCGTGATGATGCAGGATATCTCGGACTATAGAACTATTGACAGGTGTATGTTCTGGAATACAAAGGAGGAAAGAAGTATCAAGACCCGACATCTGTTTATTAACTTGAGCTATAGCTCTCTCGAATTCGAAGTCGGCAGATGTACGCAACCCCCTCAGGATATGTGTACATCCTGTCTGTTTAGCATAATCAACTGTCAATCCTGTATATGTCTCAACTGACACACGAGGCTCATTCTTAAATGTCTCTTTAATAAAATGTAGTCTCTGATCTATAGAGAACATACCCTTCTTATCGCTATTAATACCGACAGCTATGACGATATGGTCGAATATATTAAGGCCACGGAGAACGATATTCTCATGACCTACCGTAAAAGGATCGAAAGATCCTGGAAAAATAGCCTTATTCATTGTATGAATTATCTAAACCTGATCTTGCTGGCGGCAAAAGCGCTCATTCTAAGCAGAAGCCAGCCATGTGAAAAACGTGATATATTGGTATCTCCGTATACCCTCTCTTGATAACGTATAGGTAGATCTACGATTTTAAGATTTAGTTTATGCGCTCCAAAAAGCATATCAAAGTCACCGAAAGGATCAAAGTCGCCAAAGAAACGTCTACCCTCTGTAAGTTTCAGCCAATCGATTCTAGTCATAACCTTGGTACCGCAAAGAGTATCCTTGATAGGGGTCTCCAATATCCAAGAGAAGAGAAGAGAGAAGAAATGATTTCCAATGGTATTAAGAGTACGCATAGCGCCCTCCTCCATAGGATATACCAATCGGACACCATTGATGAACTCACCCTTTCCTGTAGCTATAGCCATATAGAACTTAGGGAGATCCTCTGGACGTACAGTGAGGTCGGCATCAAGAATCATAAGGATATCACCTGTAGCCTCGGCATATCCGCAACGTACGGCATCACCCTTACCCTTACCCTTTTGCTGTAGAATATGAATATCCTTTTCCGGAAACTCATCCTTGAGACGCTGAATTGTCTCCCAAGTATCGTCAGTAGAGTTACCCTCACAGAAAATAATCTGAGTGTGGCTACCCATATCAGGTATACGTTTTATAGCATTTCTGATATTTCCACTCTCATTTCTTGCTGGGATAAGAACAGAGACGCTAAACATAGTCTTTGCTGCCTCCTCAGAGACCTGTGGGAATGGTCTGGCGAAGAAATAACGATTGAGAGCCAGAGCATTGAACAATGGCAAGTGAGACAATATGCGGTTACAGAAACCTGATATCAGGGGGATATATACAGGCATGAGAGTGGAGCTATTAACTCTATAGGTATCGAAACCTGCCAAATAGAGCAGATTCTGCAGATCGTGAACAGAGAGCCAGTTCTGCTGAGGTGTCTTACGCTTGATACCAATCAGCTCTGCGAACTTAATGAGAGGTTCCCAAAGACGATTGTACGAAGTAATGATGATACGGGTATCAGGGTAACAGACAGTATGCAGACGTTCAAAGACCTTCTGAACATCCCTAAGGAATCCCGTAAGATTTGACAAGATTATAACATCGAACTTCTGGTCGACCAAGAAGAAAGACTCGGCAGACATACAATGAAACTCGACCTCTGGATATACACCCTTGGCCTGAGAGATCAACTCATCACAGAAATCTATGCCGACACGTCTGTAAGCCTTAAGTTCACCAATAAGTTCACCTGTTCCGCAACCTATTTCGAGGACCGAACTAGACGGATGGATATAGTACTCTATATACCTAGTAATGGAATCCCAGTAATAGGATCTACGCTTACGATACTTGCGCCACGTAGGGGCTGCTGAACGGAAATACTCTAACACGGTTATGACGTTTGGTGGAATTAATTGGCAACTTCCGACACATATTTAATACGTACCAGACGGAGCTCATTCTCTTCATACTCTCCCTCATACTCATCCATTGCCTTGTGAATATCATCATCATCAGAGTCTTTGTAATAATCAAACAACTCCTCAATATCAGACTCATCCATTATCTGCTTGAGATAGTAGTCAATGTTGAGTTTTGTACCATTGTACACTATACTCTCCATTTCCTTAATAAGTTCCTCCATGGACATACCAAGGTTATTTGCTATATCATCAAGGCTTATGCGTCTGTCTAGATATTTAATTATCTCAGTCTTATTCTTACTCTTTTGTGGCACATTCTTTACCACAGTCTCCATGGTACGCTCTATCTCATTCTCTTCTACATACTTCGAGATGAGTTCTATAAATGGACCTCCGAACTTATTAGCCTTACCCTCATTGACGCCAGGTATAGTCTGCAACTCCTCAAGAGTCATAGGATAGAAAGTTGCCATAGCATCAAGTTGAGGCTCTGTAAATATCACATGAGGCAACAATCCGAGGCGCACTCCCTCTGATTTTCTCAATGCCTTAAGTTGCTGAGACAATGCATCATCAAGAGCAGAAGAACCTACCATAGCTCCTCCGCCTGGTGTTGTCTCCTCATCGGCATTGTTAAACTCACGGTCAAGAGTATATTGTATTGGTCTAGGCGATTCCAGGAAAGCCTCTCCTGCGGATGTCAATCTCACAGTACCATACTGCTCGACCTCCTTTTTCAATAGGCCCTCGATGACAGACTGACGTACTATACTCATCCAATAACGAGACTCTTTATCCTTTCCCGAGCCAAACAACTCATGCAATGAATACTTGTAACTCTTCATCACATCTGTAGCACGACCAATAAGGAAGTCCACCAACTGCTCAGCCTTCAATTTACCATTTAGAGCCTCTACAGTCTCAAGAACTGTCAACACGCTTGCCTTAGCATTAAATTTCTCCTTAGGAGATACGCAGTTATCGCACATTCCGCAGTTCTCTACATCGTATGCTTCACCGAAATAGTTGAGCAATATTCTTCTGCGGCAATTTGAACTCTCAGCATAAGCTATAGTCTCACAAAGCAACTGCTTACCGACCTCCTGTTCGGATACAGTCTTGTTCTGGAGGAACTTCTCGAGCTTCTGTATATCTTTATAAGAATAATATGCTATACAACGCCCCTCTCCACCATCTCTACCGGCTCGACCAGTCTCTTGATAGTACCCCTCAAGACTCTTAGGTATATCATGGTGAATAACGAAACGTACGTCTGGTTTATCGATACCCATACCGAAGGCGATGGTTGCACACACTACATCTACCTCTTCCATCTGGAACTTATCCTGATTAGCCGCTCTGGTGGCAGCATCAAGTCCGGCATGATATGGCAATGCCTTAATACCATTAACAGTAAGGAACTCTGTCACTTGCTCTACTCTTTTGCGTGACAGACAATATATGATAGCGCTCTTACCTGGGTTTGCCTTTAACATCTTCACGATCTCGGTCATCTCATTGCCCTTAGGTCTTATCTCATAAAAGAGATTTGATCTGTTAAATGAAGATTTAAACACTGTAGCATTTGCCATGCCCAGGTTTTTCTGAATATCTACTTGTACCTTTGGAGTTGCTGTGGCAGTAAGGGCTATAATAGGAGCAGTTCCTATCTCTTCCACTATTGGTCTTATTCTTCTGTACTCTGGTCTAAAATCGTGTCCCCACTCAGAAATACAATGAGCCTCATCAATGGCGTAGAAAGATATATTAATCTGACGTAAGAACTGAACATTCTCCTCTTTGGCGAGAGACTCAGGTGCTACGTACAACAATTTCGTCACACCTGCCATCACATCGTCCTTTACTTGTGTAATCTGTGCTTTATTAAGAGAAGAATTCAAAAAATGAGCAACACCCGGATGCGAAGCATAACCTCTAATCGCATCAACTTGATTCTTCATTAAGGCAATCAATGGAGAAACGACGATGGCCGTACCTGGCAATAACATCGCTGGCAACTGGTAACACAAAGACTTTCCACTTCCTGTAGGCATCAATACGAAAGTATCCTTTCCTGCCATAAGGTTCTTTATTACCTCTTCCTGATTGCCCTTAAACGAATTAAATCCAAAATACTTACGAAGACCTTCCGTTAGCATGGTAATGTTGTTTTGTACACTAAGAATAATCGGATTATTTTGCTAGCGCCACACTCGCAAACAACCTCCTTCATACAAATATATGCTTTTTTTCTTCATAGTGAGCATTAAATGCAATATTTTTTAGAACTTCGCACCTTGAAATCAACTAAGTACATTGAAGATTCTACCTAATACTCAGAAATTACTATCTCGTATACGCGAAGGCGAGGCATTAAGTACGAGGCAACAGATAATGTTGACCTTTCAGCTCTCGCTACCTGCAATCTTCGCACAGCTCTCTACTATTCTGATGCAGTATATAGACGCCTCTATGCTTGGCAGGTTAGGCGCCAACCCTAGTGCATCTGTAGGTCTCATGGCTAGTGCCACATGGTTGATAGGAGGTCTCTGCATTTCTGCAGCCTCGGGGTTCACTGTTCAAGTAGCGCAAAAAATTGGCGCCAAGAGATTTGAAGATGCCAGGCTTATCATGCGACAGGCATTCATCACCTGTCTGGCCTTCATTGGCTTGCTCTCTGTCATTGGCATGGCTATCAGTCCTTACTTACCGATATGGATAGGAGGGTCGCCAGAGATATGTGGCGATGCCACGGCATACTTCTTCATATACACTGCGGCGCTTCCTGCGGCACAGATGTATCAGCTATCGGGAGGCATGCTACGATGCAGTGGCAATATGCAAGTACCGAGTATGGCCAGTGTGTTGATGTGCGTTCTGGATGTCATATTCAACTGGCTGCTGATATTCCCTACGCACCACTACAGCATTGGAGGATTTGAGTTCTCTATATGGAGTGCAGACATGGGAGTGAAAGGAGCGGCACTAGCTACAGCACTGGCGCAGATTCTGACGGCCGTATTCCTTACGATTTACCTTCTTACCCGTTCCAGAGAGTTGAGCGTATTCGGCAGACATGGCAATAAAGATATACTGACAAGAGGTGCGAAACGGTCTTACCTTCCGACCCGCACCACGCTACGCAATGCGTTCAAGATAAGTGCGCCAATGGGGCTTGAGCACTTTGTGATGTGCAGTGCGCAAGTGCTGTCGACCGTCATTGTGGCGCCACTTGGAGTGATGAGTATAGCAGCCAACAGCTTTGCCGTCACAGCAGAGAGCCTATGCTACATGCCTGGGTATGGTATAGCGGACGCTGCTACCACGCTTATAGGGCAGAGTATCGGAGCGAAGAGGCGTGAGCTCACGCGGCGCTTTGGTTTTATCACAGTTGGTCTTGGCATGGCCATTATGACCTTTATGGGAATCGTGATGTACTTCTGCGCGCCTATGATGATGGCTATACTCACTCCGGTACAAGAGATTATAGACCTAGGCACAATGGCGCTACGCATAGAGGCTTGGGCAGAACCTATGTTTGCAGCCAGCATAGTGGCATACGGTGTATTTGTGGGTGCTGGAGACACTTTGAAACCTTGCTTGATGAACTTTATCTCCATGTGGGGAGTGAGACTAACACTTGCGTGGACTTTGGCGCCTACATGGGGGCTACGAGGAGTATGGTTTGCGATGTGCGTGGAGCTGTGCTTCAGAGGATTGATATTCCTAATCAGACTGCGCGGTCGCTCTTGGATGAAAGAGAGATTGGAGTAGATACAGACTCGTCCGAAATACAAAATAGAGGAACTAAGTGATTATTCGCCCTGGGTTTACTGTGTAACAATAGTATATTTGCATAACAAATATAATAACAGGATAGCATGTTCAAGTATTTCTATATGATAGTCTTCCAGTTCAGGAAGAGGAAACATTCCATTAATGAGGCACACTACGATGCAGAATTTGTCGTGTTTTTTATTATTATGCTGTATCTAGAGCTATCCGTTCCCCTACTTCGTGTATTTCAATTGACAGAGCGATGGCATTTTGAGCTCTGGGCTATCTTATTTCTTGTATCGAGGATTATTTCTAGGCTTATGTTCAGAAAGAAACGCGAACAGATAGAAGCTGAATGCGAAAAAAAGAATCTGCTTACGGTGGCTAATGGGGTGCTGCTGGCGTGTGTGATTCTTCTGCCAATAATTATTGGGGGTATATTGGATCATATATGGACTAGTTGTTGCTAGTTTATTTTCTCAGAAATGAATATTCTACGCTTATTTCTAACTATTGGAGGGAGCGGAGAGTGAGGCTACGCGCTATTGACAAACATACGGGAGGCATTGCTACTCCTAAGGTATTGTGTAGGCTCTGGCTAGTATAAGGAAGGTATAAGGAATGTATAAGGTTGCTCGCAGTTTTT
>JAKSLC010000125.1 GCA_024401415.1 Bacteroidales bacterium
GGAGAATTGGTCCATATAACCCTCAAATGCAGCAAGGCGGCATGGCAGGTGGGTATCAGTCTCAGCAACCATTCCAGCAGCCTTATCAGCAGCAACCATTTCAACAGCAGCCTTATCAGCAGCCAATGGGTAATTTCTCGCAACCTATGGGTCAGCAGCAGATGCAACAGGCGCCAGCATCTATGCCAGATGCAGGAGATTCGTCAGGACTTCCATTCTAAGATTAGTACTAATATAATATATAAAAAGCGCAACTTCCTTTTGGGGGTTGCGCTTTTTTATGGATAGCGATAATGCTTGTTTAAGGCATTATAGACTGAGCGAATTCGCGTAGATTATAGTGAGATGCCATTACCTCGCCGTAAGCCCCAGCGGAGCGAAGAGCTATAAGGTCGCCTCTCTTAGTCTTGTTAAGGACAACTTCCTTGCCGAAGCAGTCGCTAGACTCGCAAACAGGACCTACAACATCGTACTTATCACACTCTTCTTGAGAAGTAATATTCTCGATCTTGTGATATGCGTGGTAGAGGGCAGGACGAATAAGATCATTCATACCAGCATCGACGATAGCAAACTTCTTGTGTTGTCCCTCCTTGACGTAGAGGACCCTGGTAATAAGAGATCCACACTGAGCAACTATAGCACGACCAAGTTCAAAGTGAAGTTCTTGACCATTGCGGAGTTCCAGGAACTTGTGGAATATGTCGAAATAATTACCGAAGTCGGCATGAGGGCGCTCGTCAGGATGCTCATAATCTATTCCTAGGCCACCACCTACATTAACGCTTTCTATTTTAACCTTTTTAGCCTCAAGATTCTTTTGGATTTCATTGATGCGAGTACATAGAACCTTAAATACGTCGAGGTCTGTAATTTGAGAACCGATATGGAAGTGGATACCCTTAAGGTGGATATTCTTCATAGAGGCGATCTTTTCGCAGATGCTCTCAACCTCCCAAAGTCCGATACCAAATTTATTCTCCTCCATACCAGTAGTGATGTATGAATGAGTATGAGCGTCGACATTAGGATTAATTCGGAGAGCTACATTAGCGGTCTTATTGAGTTCGCCTGCGAGTTCATTTATTATCTCGAGTTCAGGGAGAGACTCAACATTGAAGCATTGAATGCCAGCTTCTAGACCTAACTTGATTTCCCAATCGGCCTTACCTACTCCGGCGAAGACGATTTTGTTGGCATCGAATCCATTTTCGAGGGCGCATTGCACCTCGTTACCACTTACGCAGTCGATACCCAGGCCAGCTTCGCGAATCTCGTTAAGGATAAGAGGATTTGCGTTGGCCTTTACTGCGAAGTGAACGTGATAGCCATACTGACGTTGCTTCTCTGTTACGAGAGAGAGAGTTTGCTTGAGAATCTCCCTATCGTAATAGTAGAATGGAGTCTTTAGGCTTTGGAATTTATTTATAGGGAAAGCCATATTTGTTGAATTAGAACAATTTGTCGCTCAAAAGACGGAGAGCCTTGATTTTGTCTGCAGCGTCGATAAGGATAGAAATATTGTGAGAAGAGCCGCCATAAGAGATCATGCGAATAGGAATTGTGTTGAGAGCCTCAACCACCTTGCTAGCATAACCTATGTTTGAAGAGCGGAAGTCACCTGCGATACAGATAATGACCTGATCTGTATCTACCTCAACGGTACCATACTTCTTGAGATCATCTACGATATCATCCAAGTGGCGAGTGCTATCGATAGTTACAGAGAGGCCGACTTCTGAAGTAGATATCATATCTATAGGAGTCTTGTAGCTCTCGAAGATTTCGAATACCTTACGGAGGAACCCATAAGCGAGGAGCATACGACCGCTCTTTATTTTGATAGCTGTGATAGAATCCTTAGCTGCGATAGCTGCGATACGATTCTCACACTGGTGAGAAGAGATAAGAGTACCCTTAGCCTTAGGATCCATCGTGTTGAGAAGGCGAACTGGGATATTATTGATCTTCGCTGGAAGTACACATGTAGGATGGAGAATCTTAGCACCGAAGTAAGCCAGTTCAGCTGCCTCGTCGAAAGACAACTCGTCTACAGGCTTTGTGCCCTCTACGAAACGAGGGTCATTATTATGCATACCATCGATATCTGTCCAAATCTGGATCTCATCAGCCAAGAGAGCAGCGCCGATAAGAGAAGCTGTATAGTCAGACCCACCGCGTTGGAGGTTATCAACTTCGCCGAATGCGTTACGGCAAATATAACCTTGTGTAATGTAAATTTCCTGATCAGGATTCTTCTCGAGGAGAGCAGTAAGGTTCTCTCGGATATATGCGGTGTCAGGCTCATTATTCTTATCTATTCGCATGTAATCAAGAGCAGGTAAGAGGCAAGACTTGATGCCACGCTCCTGAAGGTATAAATTGAACATGCCTGTAGATATGAGTTCTCCCTGAGAAAGGATTACCTTTTCCTCGAATACGGTGAAGATGCTATTTGTGAATGACTTGATATAGTTGAAATGTTCGCGGATAAGAGCAAGACCCTTAGCCTTATACTCGTCTGTAGAGTAGAGCTCGTTTACATCCTTAGTGTACTTAACCTCCAACTGGTTTACTACTTCATTGGCACCATCGTTATTCTTCTTATAGAGGTAATTTGAAATCTCTACAAGGCTATTAGTAGTGCCGCTCATAGCACTGAGTACTACGAGATTTACCTGGCCATCTAGTACAAGGTCAGCGACGCTTTTCATTCTTGCAGCACAACCTACTGATGTACCGCCAAACTTCATTATCTTCATATTCTAGGTATATTGTCGTGAAATATTTAACTACGTATGAAAAATTATATACGCAAAGTTAGGTATTTAATGTTGTTCTAGGTTATAAAATATCTTAAAATTGCAATTTTACGTATTATACTTAATTCTCTAACGAGTTATTTATGAGAAAAATAGGTTGCAAATGATGATAGCTACAACTATTCCAACCAAGTCGGCGAAAAGACCGCAACCCACGGCGTGGCGTGTATTCTTAATGCCTACAGAGCCGAAGTAAACAGCCAGAATATAGAAAGTAGTATCAGCTGCGCCTTGGAATAGGCAAGAGAGACGACCGACAAAAGAGTCTGCGCCATAAGTATTCATACATTCAATCATAAAACCTCTTGCTCCGGAACCGCTTAGAGGCTTCATAAAAGCGGTAGGAAGGGCGTCAACGAAACGAGTATCGGAAGAGAAAAATCCGATGATATACCTGATGGCGTCGATAAGCAGATCCAAAGCGCCACTAGCACGGAAGAGACCGACTGCTACCAATATAGCGATGAGGAAAGGGATAATCTGTATAGCGGTTGAGAACCCTTCTTTAGCTCCATCTATGAATGCCTCGTAAACATTTATTTTACTGAAAAGTCCGAGTAAGATAAATCCGAGAATTATAGATAGAAGGATTAGAGAAGAAGAGACATTGCTCAAGAATTCCACTTGAGAGGGGTCCATGCTGCTAATAAAATACAGCAAAGAAGCGACTACAACAGAGAGACCACCCAAGTATGCTAATACCGTTTTATTCAAAAGATTGATGTGTTGTACCATGGAAGTAGCAATAAGTCCTGCCATGGTAGAGAAGAAAGTGGTAATAAGAATTGGGAGGAATACGTCGGTAGGATTAGCTGCGCCGCATTGAGTGCGGTAGGCTATAATAGATATAGGTATGATGGTAAGTCCTGAAGTGTTTAGGACGAGGAACATTATCTGAGCGTTAGTAGCAGTTTCCTTATTGTCATTCAGTTCTTGCATCTCCTTCATTGCGCGCAGTCCCATAGGAGTCGCGGCGTTGTCCAGGCCCAGCATATTAGCGGAAAGATTCATTACTATGCTGCCGAAAGCCTTATGGCCTCGCGGGATGCCTGGGAATATTTTAACAAAGAAAGGAGAAACGATACGAGACAAAGCTCCGATCATACCGCTTTTTTCGCCGATACGCATTATACCTAGCCACAAAGAGAGGACGCCTGTGAGATAGAGCGATATTTCGAATCCATTCTTGGCGCTTGAAAAAGTGGAGTTAACCAGATTGTTAAGGATAGAGGCATCGCCGTTGATGCAGAATTGGATGAATGCTGCTACTATGGCCAATACCACTAATGCTATCCAGATATAATTGAGAACCATTATTTGCGATTATTGAGAATGTCGCGGATGATACTTGCTTGCTCGTAATTTTCCTCTTCGATAGCCTTATTCATTAAGTTTTGCAGAGATTCGTTATCTAGATTCTGCAAGTCTATATTATCTCTTTGGGAAGGAGAATCCTCCTCTTTGGCTTCATGTTGAGACGAAAGGCTGGCGATGGAGTGTTGGGCCATGCTAGTTGAAGCCTGCAATACACTCTCGTATGTATATATAGGGGCATTGAATCTAATTGCCAAAGCCACGGCATCAGATGTGCGGGAATCTATATATATCACCTTTGAATCCTGCCGGCATACAACCTGAGAGAAGAACACGCCATCTACGAGTCTGTATATTATAGCCTCTACCATTTCTATTTGAAAAGATAGAGCAAGAGTCATGAATATATCATGGGAAAGGGGGCGAGGAGATCTGAGTCCATGAAGGCGTACAGCTATTGACTGAGCTTCGGGTAGACCGATGATAATAGGCAGACGTCGACCATCGCCGCCCCTCTCAGCCAAGAGAAGAGCATACATGTCGGGGCGTGAGGCATTTGATATCCCCAATACCCTAAGAGGAATCTTATCTTCTGGATCTTCTTGCATATTGCAAAGATATGCATATTTCCTAAGAGAAATACATTTTTGTTTTTTGATTTATGATTTATGATTTTTTGGGGAGAGAGTACGCATGACAGATGATAAGATGTTGCAATTGATAAGAGCGTGAGCTCCCTATGAGCACTCGGTGAGCACCCTATGAGCACCCTTGTTGCTCGCAGTTTTTTATTTTGTGGAATGGTCGGAGATGGAGAAGGGGCTGACTTAATTTGGGGTTAGCCTCTTCATTTGATAGGATTAAAAGCAGTGAGGAAGGAAAACATTTGTAAGATATAATTATATTTGATGCTAATGTTTGGATATTGTTTGATTGCGCAATATATTTGTGGCGTAAATAATTTTTTCATTCCCAATATGTATTAGAGTCATATGTTGAGTTCTGCGCGTATTCTCTTTGGAATACCTGATGATTACATAACTAACGATATATACAGTATTTTTGTCAGCAACTGAGGTCGGAACGTCAGGAGGGGTTGTTGGCGTTGATCAATTAGGTGCAGCGGCTGGTGGAGCAGGAGGTGTTGCTAGCAGTTTGACATCTTCTATCTTATATGGAAACACGTTTGGAGGTAGTATAGTGAACGCATTCAGTGCAGCATTAACAGGAGCTGTAATTGGAGAATTAATTGGAGGCGTTACTAATGGAATTAGTGCAGTAAAGCATCATGGTAAGTTTTGGGATGGAGATGGGTATACCTTTGATCAAGTGGCTGCTATTTCAACTTCTGCTGAAAAAGAAGTAACTATTGGTGATGGTATGGAATATTCCAATAAATATGCAAAGAAATTTTCTGATGAAAATTTTGGAGAGATAAAAGGCCTTCGCGAACTACATGCTGATGGAACTACACCACAAGGATCGGAATATAAGAAAGTTGGTGATAGGGTATATAAGTACAGTAAAAAATTGGGGTGGCAAGAAGTAAATGGTACAGCGGTATATCATAAAAAAGTTGGAACTGCTGTTTTTATATATAAAACAGCATTCGAATCAAAAGAACAATTGTATTTAACAATGGGTCATGAATATCTTCATGCAATCTTCAACAATGCACATCTTATAGACCCAAACATCCAGCATGAGTCAATTCATCATTGGGAATATGAACAAAGTAAACTGTTTAAAATGTATTATAAGTATATCCCAAGAAGAACATATAGAGAATATGATAAATATTGGTTTGCATTTACTAGTGTAGTGTATTGATATGAAGCGATTTTTATTTGTTATTTTAATAACTTTGGGTTGCAGTGTGAGTTCATGCCATGACAATGGTACATATCAGTCGGTGGACTATAGTGTTTATTGTAATTATGAAGATAGTATCATTGTAGAGTCAGAAGTTTTTAAAACCAGAGACTCCTTCATGATTTGTCATCCATCTATTGATATGATAGAAACGAATGAAGTAGAGGTAGATGAGCATTTGTGTGAATGGATAAAAGCTAACGATTTTCTTAATGGGTGGAAAGCATATGAACAGTTTGAGATTAAGTACTTCCCAATATCTCGAGAGGAGTATTTATCAGATAGGGGTAAATCTTCATGTCAATATTTCTATATTGGAGAAAGTAGAATATATGAAAATGTAGCCTGTCACGTAATAATTGAACATATCACCAATGATTGTGAGCAAAGTGGTAGTGTACATGAAAAATTTGATATTTATAGAATATATTCCATAAACTGTGTTAATGATAGGATTGCATCTATGGTCTTAATAGGAGAAAAGTATTATAGTTCCCCACTTATTGATGTACACATGAGATATACAAGAAAGAATAAATTAAATGGTCTATACGAGTTAGTGTATAGAGTAATTGATAGTGACAATACTTGTGTTTGTGAAGAGCAATTAGAATACATTAATATTTCATATAGAGTCGATGAAAATGGATTTGTTGTTGATCCCCAAATATACGATGATTTATAAGTTCGAAAATTCGCACATTGCTGATGCATTGAGTACATATTCAATAGCCATAAAAAATGGGTTTAATTGTAAGAATGTTCCATTTTATTATACAATGACATATGGATATTAAATATTTATTAGTTTTCATAATTCCTTTCTCATTGATTCCGGTTAAGGCGCAATCAATCTATAGAGGCACTTTGCCAAATACGCAAACTGTTGAATTAGTAATTGATGATACAATGAATTATTCTATTGTAGTTTCATCTCGTTACATGTTAAGATATAATATTGCAGATAATGGCGGTCATGAAGACGTTGATGCAATGTTATATTCTACACCCGGAGAGTATATATTGTCACAAGGAATATACTCTAGTAGAAATGATACAGTCATTCTTAATGACAATAAATGGAACTGTACTATGCGTATGATTAAAAAAGGTAATAATGTGTCTTTTGTTAAAGGGTTCCATTGTTTAGGCAATTGCATATTAGAGAAAGAGGACGGTGAGTTCATAAGCATTGCGAATTTGGGATATAAACATTGTGACTATCCACTGGGAACCACGAATATGCAGTTCCAATCTATAATACAAGGTGAGTTTATAGACATATCCGGTTTCATTTTGAAAATAAAAGAGAATTATAGATGGTCTATTGGGGTAGGTGACATGTTATTGATGGAAGGAAGATGGATTTTAATGAAGGACAGAGTAGAACTGCAATGTGATATATTGAATAGATCACTATCTGTTAGAAATGTTGATAAGACTACTCTGATATTAAATGGATTATCTAGAGAATGGATATGCCCATATTTTGAGAGTAAGAGCAGCATCAATCGGTAAAAGACTTCAATAAGAACGATGAAATTCAAGTGTATATTGTTAATGCTTTTTGTATTTACCGTTTCGTTTTCAGGCAATTCAATAGTGAAAGTGACATTGTCGTATGAATTGGTAGATAATCTTCCTATGTTAAAGATAGAATACAACAACGATACAGAGTACGATATTTATTTCAATAAAATAACCTGTAACGATAATTGTTATCCTTTTTTTGGCGACTGGGTAAAGCTTCGATATAAATTACAAGAGGACATGGAATCTGTATTGACATCAGCCAATAATCTTGA
>JAKSLC010000126.1 GCA_024401415.1 Bacteroidales bacterium
TGAGGATGACGGTAGATCAATTTTTCGGTAAGCGATTCCAGCACATCCGCAAATGTAAATAGCTGCTGCTCTGTCGCTATCTTGGCATAGAATGCAATATGCAAAAAAACATCTCCTAACTCTTTTTTGACATTCTGCACATCTGATTTCGCGATAGCATCAGCCAATTCGTATGTCTCCTCTATTGTCATGGTTCGTAGCGTCTCCCATGTCTGTTTCCTGTCCCAAGGACACTCTACACGAAGGCGGTCCAACACCTCCGCAAACCTATTGTAAGCCGTAATAAAATCTTTCATATCTTTTCTATCTACTATCAACTCCCAATCCTATAAAGCCCCATCTTAACAGCATACACAACAAGTGATGCCGTATTGGCACACCCCGTCTTTACCATAAGGTTAGCTCTGTGTTTCTCCACTGTTCGTTTAGAGATAAATAGATGATCGGCTATCTCCTGATTCGACTCCCCGGAACATATTAACGCCAGAACATCCAACTCTCTATCACTCAATTTATCTTCCTCACTCACATTGGCAGCAACTGTATTGTTTGAGGTACTCATCTGCGCAAGTAATTCTTCCGAGAAGTACATATCTCCCTCCGAAACAGCTTTTATCGCTGTCTCCACTTCTGAGAAATCACACGATTTCAGAAGAAAGCCTTTAATTCCTATGTTGATAAGGCGGGAATAATACTCCTTCTCCCCAAACATTGACAGTATTATGATATTGACATCAGGTATAGCGGATAGAGCCGCCTCTGTAGCCTGAAGCCCATTCATCCTAGGCATTGAAATATCCATGAATACAATATCTGGCTGCTGCTCCACTGTCTTGAGTTGCTCCAGAAACTGCTCTCCATCCGACGCTTCAAATGTAACCCTAACCCCATCAATACGCTGAAGGAGTGTTCTAAACCCTGTTCTAAAGAGTTGATGATCGTCTACCAACCATATATCCATATATGTATACGCTAATCTTATCTTTCTACAAAGTTAGAACGAAAAAGAGACTTCAACAAGGTACTATGAAGAATAGTACAACTTTTTATACTATTCTAACGTATATGTAGGATAGAAACAATTTACACATAAAGAAATGAAAAAGTATTTAGCAGAAATGGTAGGCACTATGGTGCTCGTACTTATGGGTTGCGGCACTGCCGTTAGTTTGAATTGTGGTGTCGACACCGCTTCAGTGGTGGGCACAGCAGTAGCTTTTGGTCTCGCAGTTGTTGCTATGGCATACACTATTGGTGGTATTTCCGGTTGTCATATCAATCCAGCTATTACACTCGGTTGCTACCTCACAGGTCGCATGAATGGTAAAGATACTCTCATGTATATGCTCTTCCAGGTTATCGGAGCTTTTATCGGTTCTGCTCTTCTCTGGGTTCTCGTTAAGCAGGTCGGCGCTCTTGGAACAACAACTGGTGCTAACTCTTGCTGCGCTGGAGCTTGTGCAGCTTTCATCGTTGAGACTATCCTCACTTTCGTATTCGTATTGGTTGTCCTCGGTACAACAGACAAGAAATTCGGTGCAGGCAACCTCGCAGGCCTCGCTATCGGTCTCTCTCTTATCCTCGTTCATCTAGTAGGAATCCATTACACAGGTACTTCGGTTAACCCAGCTCGTTCTCTCGCTCCTGCTATCTTCGAAGGTGGCGTCGCTCTCGAGCAACTCTGGGCTTTCATCGTTGGTCCTTTCCTCGGCGCAGTCCTCGCAGCTCTCGCTTGGAAGTGCCTCGCTTGCTGCAAGTGCAACAAGAAGTAATTATCAGGCATAATATCTGATTATAGATACGCTTTAGGGCGTGGTTGGTCTCCCAATCACGCCCTGTTTTTTGCTCCTAATATATACCAAAATCAATGCGCTATCCAAATTCAACTGTATCTGGATTAAATAGCCTCAATTCCCAACCTCCACAAAAAACTTCACATGCAACCGTTCAGTATCATTGCAAATGATCGATAAAACCCTTAAATTGCAGAAATAAAAATATAGTCATGAAACTTCACTTTCTCATCTTTGCTATAATAGCACTCTTGCTACCAGCTTGTAACCAACAGAAAAGTACAAATAACACTATGCCTCAACAGGATAGCACTGCTGTCTCAGTTCAAGAAGAGCCTAAGCCTAAAGCCTCAACTGGAGATCGCACCATCAATGATTACCTCTCTTTCATAACAGCTTTCGTAGATTCTCTCAACAATAAACAGTTCAATATCAACAATTACAAAATTCAGAGCGAATTTCTCTGCCAATCGTATTTCAATGATTCTACAAATTCCGAATTATACTATATCACGACTCTGAAGAATCATTACGTAGTAGGTTATGTAAAATTCGATATCAAGGATAATACTCTGACTTTATCTGATTCGCTGTATAATGTATACAACACGGACGAATTCCGAAAATGGGGAAAATCTGATGGCGATTATGAATACATAAAAAATATACGTATAGCAAAGCGCCTCGGCGGCGAACCAATGATTGTATATAACGAAAGGTATTCTGACGCAGGCGCTCTCTACGTATTTGACAATTATTTTGATATCAAGTCAAACAATACCGTACTTGTACATTATATCACGGAGGATTCAGATGGAGACACCGGTTCAAGCACAATTAATAGTACCATAGAGTTTCTCCCCAAGGTTCACAACAATTTTTTTGATGCCTTGATATATAGAGAGGGGAAAAGAAAAGAGAAAGATTATGCTACTGGCGAAGGTGACGAATATGAAATAAACGATACTACATATTATTATTTCAACGTCAAAGAGAATAAATACAAAGCAGATTACTAATATAGTTATAAAAAACGGCTGTCGAAATTACTCGGCAGCCGTTTCTATTTATGTCAGTTTTGTATTGTCAATTACTTGTACAAGCAAAGGTATGGGGTATCCTGACTACACTTCACTTTGTACTTCACATCCTTTGCTACTACGAACGACTCAAATTTCTTGTATGTCTTCCACTCTGACTCACCTGGCTGCTGTATGGTAAGCTCGCCCGAGATGACTGTCATTATCTCTACTGTAGATGTGCCGAATTCATACTCGCCAGCAGCCATAATACCTACTGTTGCCTTGCCTTCCGCACTGTCAAGTGACATTGATACAACGTCACCATTAAAATACTCATTTGTCTTAAACATGTTCGTGTGTGTATTAATTTGCAAGCAAAATTAGAACATTAATTTCATATTAACAACAAAACACCGCAATATACAAGAAATTATCAACCAACCATATTGAATATTTGCCACGCAGCCAATTTCTCTACATTGATGAAGCCTGGATAAAGCGTACGCAATAAAATGCAGTTTAACTTCATATTATGAAAATACAAATACAAATTCACTTCAGGTACTGTGGCCTACTATATGACTTCTAAGGGTGCACTATGGGTGCTGAGTGGGTGCTCAACAAGTCAAGCCAATCTTGATAAAATAGAAATTATTAGAATTATGACTTTACAACATATACCGTTTCTATCAACAGACAATCGACTCCATGGGGCAACTCTATACACTTTTATAGTACCACAGACAAAAAAAAAGTGCGTCGGAAAAACCAACGCACTTATCATCATAGTATTACCCATCTTTTTACATCGCCTGTGAATACCTATCCTCCGTGACATTATCTACACGTGGAGCATCCATTCCAATTGCCGGCAAAGAGAATACATAATTGAAAGAAGCACCATTCAAACCTGTCAAGACATTTTGCATCTGAATAGTATTTGCGTCCGTAGATTTTACCCTACTCTTAGCTTGTTCTATACGCGCTTCAAAATCAGCATCCTTTTGAGCGAATGGCAATAAGTAATCAATAAAACCTTGTAGCTTTGAACGCCACTTCTCTACAAGCGTTTCATTATACGCATTAATAATGGCATTCTGCTCTTTTCTACCCTTTTCCCAGAACTCTGGCAACTGGTCATTGTACCCTTTATTGTTTGCTGCAAAGTACTCGTCTACTCTTTTGACAAGATCTTTCTCCATTGACTCCACTTTAGCACACTCTGGGGAGTTCTGCCACTGTCGCAACAAATCGTTAGCAAAATCTGTCAACTCTGATTGAATTTTATACATTCTGCCTAACGCCTCTTTATAAGGCTCCGAGTCTCTGTATTCAACAAGTTCTTGAAAGATTTCATGCAATTCTATAGCTGAAGAATTACTTTCTACCCTATCTTGAAACTGCTTATTCTCCTGCTCAATTACTTTAAGTTTCTCTGCTGCCGCCGGAAAATTCTTCTTCATATATGCTGTAGCTGCATCTGGATTGGTCTGCGACATTTTTATCATTTTTACCATCTCAGCCTCAGGTATACCATACTCTTTGCCGATTACACGAGCAGCCACTTTCATCGCCTCTTCTTCATCAATAGACTCCATGTCTACCCCACTATTCATAAGTGCCTCTATAATCTTTTGTGACAGAGCATTTGAAGCAGGCATCGATGGCGTAGAAGGTGCATTCATCAATGTTCCTCTCCTATTCATCATAGCAGCTTGCGTAGCTTTCATTGAAGATTCAATTATCGCTTGCTCTTTTCTAGCATACAAATCATTTACTGCCAAATCAAAATTGATTAACTTATCTATGACTGCTTGATCTGAACTGAGAATCTGTCGCGTAGTTGGGACAGCAGGAATGGCCGCTATCACATCTTTTTGCGTCTTAAAGAAGAGATTGGACTTTTTTATACGTAGTATAGCATTACCTTCATCATCTGACTCGCCCGTGTCATTTGCTCTATCAATAGAAAAATAATCTCCACCTCTCCATGTTCTCTCATAAGCTACATAGACTGATGGTGACTCTGTATAATCTTCTTCAGAGGTATAACTTACTTTCTCGGATTTTCTCTCAGTAGTCTTTTCTTCCCTTTTACCATCAAATGCATCATCGATAGCATCATCCATTTTCTTATCTAGCTTTTGGTCAAGTTTCTCCTTAACTTTCTCCTTAGCCTTATCCGCAAGCCCTTTAAGAAACCTCTGTGCCTGAACATCAGGCGTAAATGTAAAAGTTGATAATAAAAAGACTCCTAACGTAATAGTAAAGATACGATTCATAGTCATTTAAGTATATGCCTCAGAAACCCAACAAGGCCATTATTTATGAAATTAGTGTTGCCTACAATATAAATCGCGGGTCTCTTTATCAGCTCACCCTATTACGGAGAAAGCCTAAATGTCGATTTACATTGCGTCTAGTGTCTACAATGTGTTGCACAAATTAGAACGTAGTAAAGTTATGCAAATGATTGGAATATAAAAACTTTTTTGTCTAAAAAATGACAATCTTTTACACCATAAATAAAAAAAGTGCGCCAGAGAATATCCAGCGCACTAAACTATGATAGTTTTAATATATATCTTACTTTACTACCTCGAACTTGTATATACATACATGGTTGTATGTCTCACCTGGACGAAGAATAGTAGAAGGGAAATTATCATGATTTGGAGAATCTGGGAAGTGCTGAGTCTCCAAGCAGAGTGCAGAGCGCTTTGGATATGTCTTGCCACTCTTACCAACCTGCGTGTTGTTGAGGAAGTTACCACCGTAGAATTGAACACCTGGCTCAGTTGTAAGAACTGTCATCTTACGACCTGTCTTAGGAGCTACAACCTCAGCAGCAACACGAAGACCCTGCTCATTAGCCTCTGAAGAGAGTACCCAGTTGTGGTCATAACCACCACCATACTGCATCTGGATATGATTACTCTCAAGGCTGTCTGAAATAGCATGCGCTGTATTAAAGTCAAATGCTGTACCAGCAACTGGCATGAGCTCTCCTGTAGGTATAAGAACTGGATCTACTGGTGTAATGTTCTCAGCAGGAATCATAAGGATATGATCATTGATTGTCTCTGCGCCATCCTCACCATTGAGGTTGAAGAATGAGTGATGTGTAAGGTTGATTGGAGTAGCAGCATCTGTAGTAGCAGTATATGTGAGCTTAAGGCCACCGCAGTCACAAAGCTCGTATGCTAGTTCTACATCAACATTTCCTTTGTAACCCATCGTTCCATCAGCATCATGAAGAGTGAAGACAATCTTATTCTCTGTCTGCTCCTTAACACCAAACATCTGAGAGTGATAGCCCTTCGTACCTCCATGAAGGCTCTTTCCTGGCTGCTCATTGATCTCTACCTGTGTCTCTTCTCCATCTACTGTGAATTTACCACCAGCAATACGGTTACCATAACGGCCAATAGTAGCACCAAAGAATGGTTCACCTACTCCTTTTGCATTATCGCAATTTGCATACTCCTGAGCTGTAGCATAACCAAGAACTACATCACCCATCTTACCATCCTTATCTGGGGTAAAAAGGCTGACAAGTTTAGCACCCTGATTTGTAAATTGAGCAACCATACCTGTCTGTGCATTCTTGATTGTAAATAGCTTTACCTGCTGACCGTCATACTCAGCAGTACCGAACTGCTCTTCAGTAAGGCCGAGAGAAGACTCTTTTGCTTGCTCAGCACATGCTACTAGTGCTAAAGAAGCAAGACTTAGAATAGTTTTTTTCATTTGCTTATGTGAATTAAAGGAGACGCTGCACATTAAAAAATAGCGCAACGTCTCCTATTGTGTATTTAATTATTTCTTATTTGCGACTGCAGCCTTCTCTATTGCAAGACCAGCTTTGTATGTCTCGATATATGCATTGAAACCTGCTACATCTTCTGCTGTAGGAGCAATCTCTACACCTGTATTACCTGCAAACACCTTTGTGTCAAGGTAATCAGCAAGATTCTGCTTCTTGTCGTTATTTACTACATAAGCAGCAAGAAGAGCAATACCCCATGCGCCACCCTCACCAGCTGTCTCCATTACAGAGATAGGAGAGTTCAAGGCAGCAGCGAGAACACGCTGACCTACGCCCTTTGTACGGAACAAACCGCCATGACCAGTGATGCGATCGATCTTGATCTTCTCCTCTTTGAGGAGTATATCATTACCAAGCTTCAATACGCCGATAGAGCCATAGAGGTGAACGCGCATAAAGTTAGCGAGGTTGAACTTATCGTTAGCAGAGCGAACGAACATAGGGCGACCCTCTGTGAGGCTTGAGTCAGCTACAGGCTCACCAGAGATATAGTTATAAGCCAAGAGGCCACCACAATCAGCATCACCTGTAAGAGCGTTATTGTAAAGCTTGCCATAGAGTTCGTCCATATCAACCTTATGACCCATAAGTTCGAGCGACTCCTTGAAGAGACCTACCCAAGCATTGAGGTCGGATGTACAGTTGTTACAGTGAACCATAGCAACAAGGCTACCATCAGGAGTTGTCACCATATCGATAGGCTCATAAGGCTTAGAGAGATCCTTCTCGAGAACAATCATAGAGAAAGAAGAAGTACCTGCAGATACGTTACCAGTGCGTTGCTTAACAGCGTTAGTAGCAACCATACCTGTACCAGCATCACCCTCTGGAGCACAGAAAGGAATACCAGCCTGAAGCTTACCAGACACGTCAAGCTTCTTAGCACCCTCTGCTGTGAGTACGCCAGCATTTTCGCCAGCTACGAGAACCTTAGGGAAGATATCGAGGAGAGTCCAGCTATAACCCTTAGGAGCGATAAGCTTATTGAACTTATCAACCATCTCAGCATTGTAAGACTTAGTCTCTGGGTCGACAGGAATCATACCAGAAGCGTCGCCTACGCCGAGAACCTTCTC
>JAKSLC010000127.1 GCA_024401415.1 Bacteroidales bacterium
TGATGCTGGTTCCGACCTCCAGAGCGTAATGCTCAAGGCTACTTACTCTGAGAAGGATGGCTGCTGGTTGCTCAATGGTGTTAAGCGTTTCATCACTAACGGTGACGCTGACATTCACTTGGTACTTGCTCGTTCTGAGGAGGGCACACATGATGGTCGTGGTCTTTCAATGTTTATCTATGACAAGCAGCAGGGCGGCGTAAATGTACGTCGTATCGAGAATAAGATGGGTATCAAGGGCTCTCCTACTTGCGAGCTCGTATACAAGAATGCTAAGGCAGAACTCTGTGGCGATACTAAGCTTGGTCTTATCAAGTACGTTATGGCTCTTATGAACGGCGCTCGTCTTGGTATCGCTGCTCAGGGCGTAGGTCTTTCTCAGGCTGCTTTCAACGAGGCTTTGGCTTATGCTAAGGATCGTAAGCAGTTCGGCAAGGCTATCATCGAGTTCCCAGCTGTAGCTGAGATGTTGAGCTTGATGAAGGCTAAACTTGATGCTTCTCGCGCTCTCTTGTACGAGACATCTCGTTTCGTTGATATCTACAAGGCTCTCGACGATATCGCTAAGGAGCGTAAGCTCGAGCCTGAGGAGCGTCAGGAGCAGAAGAAGTTCGCTAAGTTGGCCGACTCTTTCACTCCTCTCGTTAAGATGATGGGTTCTGAGTATGCTAACCAGAACGCATACGACTGTATCCAGGTTCATGGTGGTTCTGGCTTCATGAAGGAGTACACTTGCGAGCGTCTCTACCGTGATGCTCGTATCACTTCAATCTATGAGGGTACAAGCCAGTTGCAGACCGTAGCTGCTATCCGCTACGTAACAACAGGTGCTTACTTGAACCAGATTCGTGACGCATACGAGACTCTTCACTTCGATGCTCGTTTCGATGTTCTCCGTGATAAGCTCAAGGATATGGCTGATAAGGCTGGTATGGCCATCAACCAGGTTGTTGAGACTAAGAATCAGGAGCTCCTCGATCTCGTAGCTCGTCGTCTTGTTGAAATGTGCGCTCACACAATCATGGGTCACCTCCTCCTCCAGGATGCTAACAAGGCTCCTGAACTCTTCGAGAAGTCGGCTAACGTATACATCCGTTATGCTGAGGCTGAGGTTGAGAAGCACATTACATTCATCCGTAAGTTCCAGGAGGAGAACCTCGAGAACTATCGTATGGCATAAAAAGGCTTTTCTCTCCCTAGGAGAGAGATCGACTAGATAAATAATATGAGTCCTGATCGTAAGATCGGGACTCTTTTTTTCTGTCGGCACGTGATTATCTCCACTTACACATACAATTACGTATTACACGTAGTGGGAAATTAACAACTATTAAGACGATATAGTTGTAAGGGATACCAAATAACTCAAACTTTGTAGCAGAATAACTTACACAGGAACAAATCAAGAACTAACAATGAAATTTTGCAGATTAACAAGTTTAGTAGCAGCATGTAGTATCTCATTATTTGCTATGGCAGGAGGTTTATTAACGAACACGAATCAGCACGCTTCATTTCTAAGAATGGTAGCTCGCGGAGCATCTGTTTCTCTGGATGGCGTTTATTCAAACCCTGCAGGCTTATCTTTCCTCGAAGATGACAAGATATATTTATCTGTCACTATACAGAGTGCTTTTCAGAACAGAGACATCCAATCTGAGAGCTTGGTATTCGCAAATAGCCAGACTCCTGATGGCAAACGCTCATACCATGGCAGCGCCTCTGCTCCTATAGTACCTTCTATCCACTTCGCTTACCGAAAAGGCGATTGGACGATTGCCTCTGCACTGGCTATCACTGGCGGTGGTGGCAAGGCGTCGTTCGACAAAGGACTTCCTCTCTTTGAGGCATCAGCCATTGGCATGATGAAAAAAGAGAGCAACGGCATGCTTACATCAGATATGTACGACATATCAAGTGCAATGGATGGCAAACAATATATCATGGGCCTCACATTGGGATTGGGCTATAAGATAAATGAGCACTTCTCAGCATTTGCAGGCGGCCGCATGAACTACTTCATGGGAGGCTATAAGGGTCACTTGAAAATCAATCTGCGTAACGGCGTAGCAGAGGCTCTCGGACAGCAAATCGTATCAGCAGCATACCAGCAGCTGATAGCGGCAGGTGTAGACGCTGCAGCAGCTATGCAACAGGCTATGATGCTCGCTCAGCAACAGGGTGGAGCTATGATGCAGAAACTGGAGAGTTCTGCAATACGTCTCGACTGCGACCAGACTGGTTGGGGATTGACTCCTGTCATCGGTCTCTTCGGCAGAGTCGGTATAGTAGACCTCGCAGCTAAATACGAGTTCGTCACAAATTTGAATATCGAGAATTCTACCAACGTACTCGAAAGGCCAGCATCTGCAGCAGAATTGCTTCGCCCATACGAAAACGGCGTTAATACTCCTAATGACATTCCAGCCTTGCTGACATTGGCAGCAGGAATAAATATAATGCCAACACTTCGCACTACCCTGGAGTGGCACTTCTTCGACGACAAGAACGCAAGAATGGCAGGTGGCAAGCAGAAGACTCTTGAGCGTGGCACTTACGAATACCTCGCTGGTATTGAGTGGGACGTAATAGACCGCCTCACAATCTCTGGTGGCTATCAGCGTACCGACTATGGCTTGTCGGACGAGTACCAGTCGGATACATCTTTTGCCTGCGATTCTTACTCTCTCGGATTCGGTGCAAAAGTAAAGCTCTCTGAAAAATTGGCTATGGATATTGCCTATTTCTGGACAACATACGACGATTACAAAAAGGTATCTGAGAACTACAATGGTCTCGGAATTAAAGGTACAGACACATACAGCCGTACTAATAAGGTATTCGGCGTATCGCTTGAGTACAAGTTCTGATATAAGATATATAGAAAACAACGAGCTCCCATCAGCAGATGAGAGCTCGTTTGTATTTATAATGCTTTATTACTCGCCCAAAGCCTGAAGGAGAGTCTGCTTCATAGCATCTTCACCAGGGAAACCGATGAAAATCTGTACCAACATACCATTTTTATCAAATACTAGGTATGTAGGAACCGCTTGCGATTTTGCCATATTCATTATATATTGTTGTACATCTTCAGAAACAAAGAGATGATGTCCTGAAATATCCTTTATCATCGTGGTCAGTTTATCCTTATCAGAACTAGGCGAAGATATATATACAAAATCTATATCCTTGTCCTTCAACTCCTCCTTAAGAGGAGCCATAGCCTTATGAGCCTTTCGACATGGAGCACACCACGTTTCCCATACATCAACAAGAATAACCTTTCCCGGATGCATATCCATAAGAACTGGAACAATCTGAGAAACTGGTATTTCAAACTCTTCTCTATTAGTAAGATCCTCTATTACACCCATACCAGCAGACATTTCAGAAACTGCTTTTTCAACTAACTCCTGACATACTTTATTATTAATAACACCATCATAGGTAGGATCCATTACCTTCATGAAGGCATTATGAAGATCAGTTCTCAGAGAGACCTCACCCTCTTTTGCATTGATAGGAGCTAGAAAGAACATACTCCAGAAAGGTGCATATGGTGAATTGAAACAGCTATACTCCGACATCATTTTCTTCACTAGGGCATCTTTTGCATCTACATCCACCATAGAGCTATACTGTTGGATGGCTTCCTCATATTGTTGTGGGTTTTCAAAAGAAATATTGCCACTCTTCATCTGATTCATCAAATAGTGATCAACATAATCATCAACAGATTGATATGCTATATATTCTACCTCAAAGATACTCAATTGTTTATAAGCATCTGTGCATGAGGACTTATTGATTTTATCAATTTTGGAAGAGGCTGTAGAGATGATAGCATCCAAGCGAGCCTGACTATTGTCTGCAGAGAGAGATGAGTTGAAAATATCTTCAAGACTCTCCTTAGGAGTATTAGCTATCTGCATATTCGTCTTTGCCAGGAACCCCTTGACTGCCAAAACCGGATTTTCCTTATTGTAAATATCTACGAGAAGTTCCAATGAATCACCAGGATTGACAACCAACCCTGAAATACTACTGACACCAAACAATATAAAATCTACCTGACGAGGATAAGAAAGCGGTATATCCATAGTAAGTATACTATTCTCAGCATCAAAAGAATAGTCTTGGTGTCTTGCTCGAGGAGCGCCAAGGAGCATACTCCAACTCTCAACAACTGCACTGATATCCATTCCAGAACGATAACCAAGACACTTCACTGAGATATGGGAAATACCTTCACCGACATTCACATCTGGGAATGTCTCATTTTCGACGTACTTAACATCCTTCCATTCGGCAGGGATTTCAGGTTCAACCAACTTTGGTCGGATAGTCCAGCACTTGTAACTATCACTTCCACTGCAACCATCAAGATCGAAAAACTCAGTACCAGCAGGTAGAGGTTCGAAGTGGAGAGCAAAAGACGCTCCGGACCTACCATTCTGCATAATAGGTGTACCAACAATTATATCAGCTTCATTAGGTGACGTAGCCTGACCATTTAGGAGCTTGAAGGTTTGACCATCTTCAGTTCTGAGAACGGTACTTTCTGTGAAAGGAGCCATCCCATTTTCGTCAACATAATCTGTATGAAAATGCAAAACCGTTTCACTGTCGAGAAGTTCCACTTTCGTCAACTTACCCCAATAACCGATATTTTCATTAAAATAAACTGGATTATCCCAGATGTTGCTGCTTGAGCAACTTGCGAGAACCAGAAAGACAATCCCGCAAAGCACTGATAAAAAATGACGTTTCATAAGAGAAATGTTTAATAACTGCTTCACAAAGATATTTATAAATATCAAAAAAGCAAATACACGAACACAAAAATGAGTACAAAACACACTGAACTACAGCAGGCTTTGCGAAAAACCTGCCAACTATACATGAAGATATTTACAAAACGATTGGCTACAGAGAATCGAATACAGATTGGAGGCGATTAAAGAAAAGAGCTATATGTCCGCCATCCATCTGCTGATGGTTGACCTGAATAGTTATAGGAAGAGTTGTTCGGAACCAACTCTTACGGTATTTTCCCCAACAGAGAAAAGGAGTTGGATATTCGGGCACATACTGATTGCAGCACGAATCAAACTCGAGAGACGCGATACAAGATGTACCTATCAGCGCGTGATCCTCATGGAAATAATTATCGTGCGTCTCCTTGACTATCGCCACCTGTCGTGTATAGGTAGACAGGAAATCCTCCAAATTATCCGTGTATGGGATATCACAAAAATAGAAGTCGCCCCTATCATCCGCTATTATACCCTGAACGACCAATTTATCATACTCCTCAACCCTATCAGGGAACACAGTATAATAGAACTCCTTGATATCCTTAGCCGCGGCACCTATACAATACATCATAAGAGGATACAACTTGCAGCCCTTGCGACGTTGGAATCTCATAAGATGCGTCAGATCAAACGTCTTAGTAATAGAAATCATTGGCATTGGAGAAGTATGCCAACGATTATGAGCCAATGCACGGAGCGTATCTACAGGGTCTAATATTTACATGTCTATTTTAGTTACATAATAAGTCAGTCAAAAGACGTCCAACCTACGCTCTGGGTAGCATGTGGTTAGTTGGAGCGTCCTTGTTCATCGTAATTTTCTACTTGTGTATACTCGGGCTAAACTCGGGCTAGACTCGGGAATCACCCTTGTTCATCGCAATTTTTTATTTAATGGATAAAAGAATTAGGTGTTTTAAGGGTATTGTGCTTACGGTAACCCAAGAGGCGATAATAGCCCGTAGAAGGGTCGCGATGATAGAGACAAATATGGTAGTCATTCTCCGTTTCCGAAAAATTAGACTCAGTATTCTCCATAGAAGCATTACCCTCCTTATTGACCTCCACTATTCTGAAGTTGGCTAACGACTGCTTGACAAAAAAAGATGTCTCGTACATATTTTTTGTTCCCTCGATATAATCCATTTTCGCATAAGCCATCGGAAATGGAGCATCCACCATATCACCCACCACATATAAATCATTGACATCATTATCAGCCTCGAAAAATATATGGGCTATACAGTAATCAGCCGACGTATCCGGGTTACTGCCAGGTGTATCGTATGTATGAATATACTGCAACCCATTGAAATCCTCGTGATAAGAATACCCTAAGGCAGGCTCAGCAACAGGAATAGAGGCATGGAAATAATCTTCCACAAACTCGACACGTGTATTAGAGATTACATGCCCGCGCAAGCTGCGAGTATCAGCCCATCTCCATTCTGAACCACCTTGATAGACAAGAGGAGTCAGAAAAACCATATCATCACCTCGGATGATATCCGGATCCTTGAAAAAGCAGAGCGAAGAAAAATCATTATTCTGCCAAGAGCAGACAGAAAGAGTGCTAGGAAGATATTGCGAAGCAGACGATGAAGCGCCATGAATAGAAACCATCAGTTCCTGAGTACCGTCATCATTAGTCCTCTTGACATTAGACTGCAGCCCCACTTCGTGTTCTGCCAACATTATCGGGCGAGAGAGCATCAATTCACCATCATCCACAGAATATACGCTCAGAATATAATTACCAGACATTTTGAATTTTGCAACAGGAATCCTAACCACGTAATGGACATAATCCACTGTCGTATTAAAAGAGAGGTGGTATTCAGAGCAATCATACTGCTTCTCGAAGCCATCCCAATATTCAATCGACATCATTTCGTCAGGTTGCCAAGAAATATCACAGTGACGAAGAGTAAAATACAACTGATGCGAGTCGGCATACAGCTCATCAAACGACAATAGAATATCTAAAGTAGAATTATTATCGAAATCATAAACATACTGCTGTTTCCAGCTATCCTGAAGAGTCAGTCTGATAGTATGAACCGATGGACGCTGGTAGAAAACAGATTGAAAAGCATCTGTTTGAGCCGAGAGGAACACACTGAAACACAACGACATCACGAAGGTTGCAATTTTCTTGCAGAAAATTTGCTCCCAATTAAAGTTTTTTTTGTCTAATAATTCGTTTTTGACGTTAAGTTTCATTTTCTTTGCACTCGATTTATTGGCTCAAAAGTAGTCATAATTTTCAGAGTTAATCATCTGAACTAAAGAAAAAACAAGAAACACAAAACACAAATACAAACAATGTCTGAAGTGATTAAACTCAAAAGAGGCCTCGACATTCGCTTGGCAGGTAAGTCGGAGACGATTTACACCCAAGTGGCTCCATCTGAGCAGTTTGCCATTTGTCCGGCAGATTTCAAAGGAATGAAGCCAAAGATGGTAGCGAAAGTTGGAGACAAAGTGAATGCGGGTGATGTGCTTTTCGTAGACAAGCAGCATCCTGAGGTTCTATTTGTATCGCCTGTTTCGGGCGAGCTTGCAGCCGTTAATCGCGGTGAGCGACGTGTAATACTTGAGGTAGTTGTGAAGGCCGACGGTGTAGCTACTACACGCGACTTTGGCAAAGAGGACGTGAAGAGCCTCTCTCGCGATCAAGTTATCAACAAACTATTGAAG
>JAKSLC010000128.1 GCA_024401415.1 Bacteroidales bacterium
GGTATAGAACTCGTTCGTAAAGAAAAAATAGATTTCATTCTGCCTGTCGGTGGTGGCTCTGCTATAGATACAGCAAAGGCTATTGCAGTGGGTGTACCTTATGAAGGCGATTTTTGGGATTTCTATGTCGGCAAAGCTAAGGTTAAGTGTGCACTCCCGGTAGCTACTGTTCTCACCATTCCAGCAGCAGGTAGCGAGGGCTCTGGCGACTCTGTTATTACTAAGGTAGATGGTATGAATAAACTTGGCTTAGGTAGCGAATATATGCGTCCTAAATTCTCTATCATGAATCCTGAAATAACATTAACTTTGCCTGCAAATCAGACTGCCTATGGTATCGTGGATATGATGGCTCATATTTTCGAGAGATATTTCACTAATACCAAGAATGTCGAAGTTACAGATCGTGTGGCAGAGGGACTGCTCGTGGCTATCATGAATGAAGCAAAAAAGGTAATGGCTAATCCTCAGGATTACGAGGCTCGTGCTAATATTATGTGGAGTGGTACGATAGCTCATAACGGTCTCTGTGGCGTAGGTCGCGAGGAGGATTGGATGACTCACTGTATGGAACACGAGGTAAGTGGCCTTAATGATAAGATCGCTCATGGCGCTGGTCTGGCAGTAATCTTCCCTGCTTGGATGACTTTCATGGCTAAAAATCATCCGTACAAGGTGGCTCAGATGGCTGAGCGTATCTTCAATGTCGAGCCTAAGGGTTCAGAGGAGGAAATCGCTCTCAAGGGTATCGCAAAGTTGCGCGAATTCTTTGGCCTCCTCAATATGCCTAAGTCTCTGTCTGAACTCGGCCTGGTTAAGTCTGATATCGATACTTTGGTACGAAAGTTCCATCAGAATAATGGCGAGAAGATCGAGGGCGTTTATTTTACAATGACTCCTGAGGTTACTCGCGCTATTTACGAAATCGCTTTATAATATCAATGTTGGCATTAACTCCAATTCTGGTCTTTTTAATCGTATACCTAGCTACGTCTATCGTAGCTAGGGATTTTTATGCTATGCCTATTACATTGGCGTTTGTTGTGGCATCAGCATACTCGCTCATCCTCCTTAAGGGGAAAAAACTCGAGGAACGCATAGAGATTTTTTCCAAGGGCGCCATGAATAGCGCAACAATGCTCATGATATGGATCTTTATCTTGGCTGGCGCTTTCGCTCAAACTGCAAAGGATATGGGGGGTATCGACTCTTTAGTTGGACTCCTGCTCACTATCTTGCCGTCTCAGGCAGTGCCTGTCAGTATGTTCATCGCGGCTTGTCTCGTATCTATGAGTGTTGGTACAAGCGTTGGTACGATAGTTACTTTAGTACCTATCGCAGCTGGCCTCGCTGAGTCTATAGGAATGCCGATAGGTGTTATGACGGCTATTATCGTCGGTGGCGCTTACTTCGGTGATAATCTCTCCTTTATTTCTGATACCACTATCGTGGCTACAACTTCTCAGGGTTGTAAGATGAATGATAAGTTCAAGGCTAATATCTATATAGCCCTGCCTGCTGCAATAGTGTGCGGTATTGTCTATTTCGAGATGGGATTCTCTTACGATTCTGCTAGCAATGTGCCAATGGTTGATTGGTGGACAGTTTTGCCATATATGCTTGTAATCGTTTCCGCTTTATGCGGTGTTAATGTACTTATGGTGCTCGCTATGGGTATCATGGCTTCATTCCTTATAACTATTTTCGGATCTTCTCTGTCTTTGCTCGGTTGGTGCAAGTCTGCCGGTAGCGGCATCCTTAATATGGGCGAACTCATAATCGTAGTCTTGCTGGCCAGTGGTATCATGGAAGTCATACGTCATAAGGGAGGAATAGATTTTATCGTCTCAAATATGCTGAAAAGGGTCTCGACGAAGTATGGCGCTGAAATCGCTTCTATGCTCTTTATTTGGGTGGTTAATCTTTGTACGGCAAATAATACTATAACTCTCATTACTACTTCTGGTGTCATCAGGCAGGTTGCTGATAAATTACATATTGATCCACGTCGAATGGCTTCTATTATGGATACATCTTCATGTATCATACAGGGCGTATTACCATACGGCGCTCAAATGCTTATGGCATCAGCTCTTATATCTTTAAGTCCTCTGCAGATTCTTCCTCATTTATATTATATCTTTGTGCTCGCTGTAGTTTTGTTTGCTTCAATTCTATTGCAGTATCCAAAGAAATATACAAAACTAAACTAATGAATTAACAATTTTTATTTTGCCTTCTTGGTGACATATCAGTAATTTTGTGTTGCTATTTTACTTTATGTGTAAATAACCAAGGGATAAAACAACAACAAAATATTGACACTCAGTATGAAAAGGTGTGTAGGTGTAATACTACTACTGCAGTTACTAGCATGGGGAGCACATGCGCAGACTCTTAGTCTGGATTCATGTATCGCAATGGCCATACGTGAAAATACTCAATTGCAGGTTGCAAAGTTGAAAGCTGGAATGGCAACCGAAACAAGAAAGGCAGCTCGTACCAAGTATCTGCCTCATATCGAAGCTGTGGGCTCGTATATTCGTACAGGTAAGGAAGTTTCTCTTCTTAGCGACGAGCAGAAGAATAAGATTTCGAATATGGGTTCCACTATTGCTCAAACTTTGACGGGGCAGCTGCAGGCTGCTATGTCTTCTCAGGAGGGACTGGTACAGGTCGCTCAAATAGCACAGTTGCTTGGAATTCCAGTTCAGACGTTGCCAAATCTTATCGAAGCATCTAAGCAGCCTATCGGAAATATAGCTCAAGCTCTCAATACCGAGGGCGGGGTTATTGTAGATGCTCTTCGTACCGATACTCGTAATGCTTTCGTCGCAGCTGTTACTCTCACTCAGCCTATCTATATGGGAGGTAAGGTAGTTAATGGTAATAAGATGGCTGATATCGCAGAGGCTATAGCTAATCTCAAACTAGACCAGGCCGCAGATGAGGTTAAGTACAATGTCGAGAATACTTATTACCTCGTTGTCGGTGTAGAGCATAAGAAACAACTCGCCGATGAGTATGCCAGTCTTGTAGCTAAGTTGGAGCAGGATGTTACAAAGATGATCGAAGAGGGCGTTGCCACAAAGGCAGATGGACTCAAAGTAAGCGTTAAACTCAATGAGGCTCAAATGCAGCAATTACAGGCAGAGAATGGTCTTACTCTCTCTAAAATGCTTCTCTGTAAGTTGTGTGGTCTGCCTCTCGATTCTCAGATATCTGTCGATACCTCTATTGCATCTCAAGAGAATAATATCAACACTTCAAACAATAGAAGAGAACTCAAGATGCTTGGCGAAGCTGTAAAACTCTATAATACCAAGGTAAAGGTTGAACGCTCTGAACATCTCCCTCAAATAGCACTGATGGGAGGCTATATGGCTTCTAATCCTAATGTTTTCAATGGCTTTGATAATTCGTTTAAGGGAACATGGAATGTAGGACTTGTCGCTACAATCCCTGTGTGGGATTGGAATGAGACTCACCATAAGGTAAAGGCTGCTAAGCAGCAGGCTGCTATAGCTCAATTGGAGTTGTCCGATGCAGAGCAGATGATTAATCTGCAGATTACTCAGACTCACTTCAAGTACAACGAAGCGGTTAAAAAGCTAAATGTAACTCAGAAGAATTTTGAGAAGGCCGAGGAAAATCTTCGTTGCGCAAATATGGGTTTCGAAGAGGGCGTGATGACTACTACAGACGTCATGATGGCCCAGACAGCTTGGCTACAGGCAAAAACACAAAAAATAGAAGCAGAAATAGAAGTAATAACAGCACAATTGGCATTAAATCACGCGTATGGAAACTAAAAATCAGCATAAAGAAATACTTTTCGGTGTAGCAGCTTTCGCTACTGTAGTTGTTTTGGTCGCTTTGATTGGATGGTTAATTCTTGGTGGTAAGGATAGCGCTATTCAAGGCGAAGTCGAGGTCGATGAGTATAGAGTCTCATTTAAACTCCCAGGTCGTATTCAGAAGATTTGTGTGCATGAGGGCGATTATGTTCACGCTGGTGACACTCTCGCTTTCCTCGATGCCCCAGATGTTGAGGCTAAGAAGGCTCAGGCTCAGAGTTTAGAGGCCGCTGCTGCCGCTTTGGTAGAGAAGGCTAATAATGGCGCTCAGGAAGAGCAGATTCGTGGCGCTTATGAGTTGTGGCAACAGGCTATTGCAGCCGTTGATATCGCTCAGAAGTCTTTTGATCGTGTAAATAGACTTTATGAGGCTGGCGTTGTGACAGCTCAGAAGAAGGACGAAGCTGAGGCTCAGCTAAAAGTTTACAAGGCTAAGTGCGAGGCGGCTAAATCTCAATATGATATGGCTCAGAATGGCGCCCGTTATGAAGATAAAAAAGCAGCTGTTGCAAAGCGTAGCCAGGCTCAAGGTGCCGTAGCTGAGGTTAATTCTTACATTAAGGAGATGGTTCAGATTGCTCAGTTCGATGGAGAGGTTGTTACTATTTATCCTAAAATCGGTGAACTAGTGGGAGCTGGAAGCCCTGTTATGACTATCGCTATGAAGAATGAGGCATGGGGCATTTTCAATGTTCGTGAGGATAAACTCAAGGGGTTGAATACAGGCGATGTGCTAAATGTATACTCTCCAGCTCTCGATAAGTATTTTGATATGAAGGTTACGGCCATCAAGGATCAGGGATCTTATGCCGTTTGGAAGGCAACTAAGGAGAATGGCGCATACGACCTTAAAACATTCGAGGTAAAGACTCGTCCTACTCAGACAGTAGAAGGATTGCGCTCAGGTATGTCTTTGATTTATACTCCTTCTGAGGATTAACTAGTGATTCATTACGATGATGCGCGAAAAGGCTAAATCGTTATATGAGATATGTTGTCTGACCTACAGGCAGGTGGGAATGCTGTTCCCTGTTGTGGCGGGTATGTTCACTATCATATTCTTCACATCATTGCTTGACTCAGGTATACCACAGCAGTTGCCTATAGCTGTGGTTGATCTGGATCAGACTTCTACCACTGCTTCTCTGCAGCGTAAGCTGGCGTCTTTCCAATCCACCAAGATTGTCGCTAACTACGCTAATGTCACAGAGGCTCGTGAGGCTATGCAACAGTGCGATATTTATGGCTATATCGTATTCCCTCATGGTTTCACAGAGGATTTGTTGTCTGGTCGACAGCCTGATATCTCATATTACTTTAATACAGCTATCTTCACTGGTGGTGTTCTGGCCCAGAAGGATATGATGACAATAGCTACTCTTGGTAAGGCAGCTGTCGGTCAGGCTACTCTCAGAGCCAAGGGACTAACGGAGGATCAGATAATGGGTGTCTTGCAGCCATACAAGATTCAGCCTCACATGACAGGTAATCCATGGAGTAATTATAACATATATATATCGGCCATGATTGTGCCTGGTATCATATATCTTTTACTCACTCTATTGCTTTGCTATTATATGCCTAAGATAGGTCGTGCAGTTCAGAATGCGTTTATGATGGGTATCTTCATATTTGTGTTCCAGTTCTATCTGTATGTTATCTTGGGGTTGCCTCATGAAGGGTCTTGGTGGAGCGTTATGTTTATATCCTTGTTGCTTGTAGGTTCTGGTATGGGGTTCGCTTTGTTTATCTTTGCTTTGATCCCTTCTAGAAGAATGTCAATGAGTATATGTTCTCTGTGGGGTGTAATGAGTTTCTCTATGAGTGGAGCCGCATTCCCTGTCGATCTTATGCACCCTCTATTGCGAGCTTTGTCATATCTATTCCCACTGAGACATTATTTTATGTCTTATCAGATGACTGTGCTTCATGGTTATCCTATAGGGTATAGCTGGGTACATATAGCTGCTATGATTCTATTTTGCGCTTTGCCTTTGCTGATATATCCTTATCTCAAGTATCAGGTGCGCACGTTTATTTATACAGATTAGTATGTTTAAGGCTCTTAAGAATATATTTACAGACGAAGGTACGTTGATATTGGCGGTCCTCGTACCTCTGTTATATCCGCTTGTATACTCGTTTATATATACAAATGAGGTGGTGACAGATATGCCTGTATGCGCTGTAGATATGTCCAATACGCCCGAGTCGCGTAACTTTATCCGTGCGTATGATGCTACTCCAGAGGTTAATGTCGTATATAAGGCACCTACTCTTGCTGAGGCAAAACAACTAATGGAGGAGCAGAAGGTTCACGCTGTTATCTATTTCCCTGAAGATTTTGCTGAGCATTGGGTCAAGATGGAGCAGTCGCCTATACAGCTCTATTGTGATATGGGTTTCATATTATACTATAAGGCTGCTTATATGTCGGCTATGAATGTAGTCCTCGCCCAAAAGCATCCTCTTACAGCTGGTAATGCAGATCCTATTAGAGTACATCAGATCCGTACTTTTAATACTATTGAGGGTTACGGCAATTTCCTGTTACAAGCTATCCTGCCTCTTATAATACAGCAGACACTGTTGCTGGCATTGGCATGTGAGGTTGGAACTAGAAGACAACGTGGTCAGAAGGAGATTCCAGTAAAGAGGCATCTTACTATTGGTATCGCTTATCTTTTGTTATATACTTTGTTGAGTGCCTATTTGCTCGTAGTAGTACCTTATATCTTTAATTTTACGCAGACTATCTCAGTGGGTAATCTCTTTGCGTATATGGTACCTATGTTGCTCTCTATGGTGACTTTTGCTTTACTTATAAGTCTGTTCTTCAAACGTCGTGAAACGCCTTTTATTTACATTGCTTTTACATCCATAATTCTTCTTTTCCTCACAGGCGCGTCATGGCCAGAGCAGGCAATGCCTGTATTTTGGCAATGGGTGGCTTGGATATTCCCAAGTACTCCAGCCGTAAGAGCGTTCATGAGATTAAATGCTATGGGGGCTGACTTATCTATGGTTGCACACTACCTTTGGATAATGCTTATTCAAGCAGTTGTCTATTTCGCTCTTTTCATCTGGATAAAACTTCACTTGAGTAAGAAGTACAATTCATATAGCGAATAATACATAACCCCTCTTGCAATAATGTTTGCAAGAGGGGTTCTTTGTTTTTTGCCCGAAAGGGATATCTGTTTATACCATTGTAGTTATTTTATCGCTGATTATCAGTTGTGCTTCAGTAGCCGCTTGTATCTGCTCAATAGTATATTCCGGGTTGTACTCCTTGAGTACTATTCCATCAGGAGTTACATCCATTACACCCATCTCGGTAATTATCATATCTACCACACCTTTAGCAGTAAGTGGGTATGTACAGCGCTTTAGTATCTTTGGCGAGCCTTTTTGTGTGTGCTCCATTGCCACAATCACTTTCTTGGCACCTACTACCAGGTCCATAGCTCCTCCCATTCCGTGTACTGCCTTGCCTGGAATGAGCCAATTGGCTATGTCTCCATTCTCTGCTACTTGCATGGAGCCTAGGATTGTCTTGTCCACATGCCCACCTCGTATGATGGTAAATGAGAATGAACTGTCA
>JAKSLC010000129.1 GCA_024401415.1 Bacteroidales bacterium
GTGATATGTATGTTTAGTGTATTTCATAGTTATGAATTCGCACATAAGTACTTTGCAAAAGTACCAAATTAGATTGGTTCGAATGCAAAAAACTGACGTTTTTTGACGAACGGCGCAAACCTGGTGACGAACGATGGGAAAGTACTAGATTCGGAATATAGATTCATGTCAGGCATTCTATATAATCACCACTTGTCAACTGGATTGTTTTTCTGTTTTCTTATTTTCTACTGACATAATGTTGTCAGTAGCCCAGTCTATCTTTGCAATGTCGATAGGGAAATATGCTATTGACATAGTATTTTAACCAATAAAAAATATCAATTATGAGAATTTCAGATGTAAAAGCAAAGAGAGTAATCAAGTTCACTACTATCGCGACACTCAAGGATCTTGACAAGTTTACTGGCACCACACCAAACCAGCTCTATGCAGAGGCCGCTCGCTTAGGTTATCAGACATGGGAGCCACAGATTTGGCAGTATACAGGTGCAGATGGCAAACCTGAGACTGAGTTCAAACTAGAGATTATGTTGCCAATCCATGGAGAGGGCAACGGACTGAAATCTGACAAGTTTGAGATAGCTGAAGCTGCCGAATTCAAGGCTCTACAGACTCTTCATGAAGGACCATGGGCAGAGATTGCACCAGTTTACTGCTCCCTTATGAAACAAGTAGCAGAGACTGGATTACAGACAACAAACATCACACGTGAGGTATATGTACGTTGTGACTTTGAGAATCAGGAGAACTGTATTACAGAGGTAATGATTGGCATCAAGTAAGATTACTTGGATGATATGTAGAAATGAGTCGCGTCAGAGGCGCGACTTTTTTACTTATTTTTGCAACGTTAATACAATTCTATTATGAACAGGACAGACCGTCTTCAAGCCATACTCACTCACCTTCAATCCAAAAAGGTTGTAACAGCCCAAGAGATAGCCGACAGATTCGGACTTAGTCTACGTACAATATATCGTGACATCCGTGCTTTGGAAGAGTCTGGTATTCCCATAGGCGCAGAAGCAGGCATAGGCTACTACATAAACGAGAGCTACAATATGCAACCAGTTGCCCTTACCAAAGAGGAAGCCTCGGCACTCATTGTAGGAGCTAAACTAATGTCGAAAAATGGAGATATAGCAACAAACCGAGATTTTGAAAACGCTTTGTTCAAGATAAAATCTGTATTACATCCACTAGAGAAGCAGAATGCGGAGACCTTGTCTCAGCATATTGAGGTATTAGGAAACGAGAAAGAGAAGAATCTATATATCAGCGAGATACAGAGAGCCATAACTGAGAAGAAGATAATCAAGATAAAATATACATCACTCAAAGACCCTGTTCCTGTAGAGCGTATGGTAGAGTGTGTAGGTCTATGCAACTACTCTGGCAAGTGGCATCTTTTCGCATGGTGTCATTTAAGGAAAGATTACCGAGACTTCAGACTTGACCGTATTGTAGAGCTATCCATCACTGATTTTAGCTGTTACAAAGATGACATACTCACCCTTTCGCAATTTCTTGATTTACAGAAGCCTTTTGACGTCACTCCCAATATCAGTTTTCGCATCAAAAAAGATGTACATCAGTATTTAGACAATTGGAAAGAGTATTACGGTTTTGTTTTTGAGGAGGAGCATGAAGATTCCTATGTGATGCATTTCAGTTCCAACAACTATACCAGCATAGCCTTCATGATACTCAACTCAGGCTGCATGGCCACCGACATACGTCCGCAAGAGGTAATAGACAGTATACGTTTTTATGCCAAGAAGACATACGACTGGTATTGTAAAGAGCTGTAATGTTTTTTGGGGGTTCTAGTAGACAATTTCATTGTATATTCAATTCACCATGCAGCCAAAAACTTTCACAAGGCTACTCTAGCGCCATACTCCATATTCTGTATCTCTGACTGTCACCAAGTTCATGGGTTATGCCATGGTGCGAACTGTTTATGACTCAACTAATGGTGAAGAAAAGCAAGACATGGCTTTTTCTGTTTGTCCGCAGTTCGATAAACAGGGAAGATATCTGTACATAATTACCCTCGCACATATTCTGGTTGATTCATAATTTTTATATGAAAAATAATAGCTCAAATCAGAAAAGAGTAGGAATGCAAGATTGCCGAGTATAAATATCACAAATAATATGTACTGATATAACTTGGGGGATTCTGAGTAAAAGAATCTTTGCCTGTAAATATAAAATATAATAGTTCCGGAAGAATGAAAACTATCAATATGCACCCAACAGCTATAGCATATCCGGGATTTAGACTATATGAAACCTGTTCCCCCGTTCGCCGTAAGCTGGAACCTACAACACATTAAGCCTACCTCTTTAATCACTCACTATTTCAACTTTGCTTCCATTCGGCGTATCAATGCAATGTTTGCTTTGTCGCTGGCTGTCAACAAACTATCAACATTGCCTTTGCGGGTTGTACTCTTCTCTTTTTCTCGATAGAATCCATACATATTAAAATCTGCCTGCTAAAATTCCGACTTGACCTTGTAGTTATGCTTTGCAACCAGTACATTGCGTAGTATACCAAGTTCATATTTACCTAACCCCACAATGTCAGTTTCGGTAAGCATACTATCGTTGTATGCCCGATACATTTGGATTTCAAGTTGCGGATTGAATTTGTAGGGCAGAAATACTTTTAACTTGTTGTCTAATTCTGAGTGTAGATAGTAGTAGTTAATATTATCATTATTGTAATTCAAGCCTCTTTTCTCTTTGTTGAATTGAATAAAAGGATATTCTTTTGTAAATTCACGACTGTTAATAGTATGTTGATATTCATCATAACTATGGTGTGACATAACCATGCCACTTGCAATATAGTCAATATACTCATCTACAATACTTTCTCCCTTTTTGAAATGGTCTGTAATATTTTTGACATTTCCTTTTGTAATAATATAGTAATTTGTAAACACATTTTCTGCCCAATATGAATCACAAAGAGATACAAAGACTGAATCTTCTGACAAAAAGCAAATGTTATATTTATAAATATATTGATCGTAATTTCCATATTCAGTTTTTTGTAAATGTGGTACACCTTTACAAAAATCATATAATAACGATTTCTCACTTGTGATTGGATTTACCTCAAATAGCTTAGTCTCTGTAGAATCGATACAATACGCGTTTTTCTGAAAATCATCGTATAGGAAAACACCTTCTATTTTCTCTATTTTATTTTGATTGAATTTATAATAAACCGGCATTTTTGTATTTGTAGCTTCTCCAAAAAATACCGATTGTTTATAACAAAAAGGAATTTTCCAATCGTAATGATTAATTAGAATAGTATCGATAATTTCGTTGTTTATGCGAAATCTCTTTTCGTCCTTATTCCATGTCTTGATTTGTATTATCTCATATTTAATGCCATTAATCTCATTGTAACAAATTATTGTACTATCTTTTGATATCGCACTATAAATCAAATCTTGCTTACCTGACTGAGCAAATAAGCACGAGCACATCATTATTATGGTAGACGTAATAATCAATTTTTTCATAATGCTTTTATTTTAAAATATACCAATTCCTAGTCGAAAAATGCACTCCCCCCCCCAAAAAAAAAATCGTTCCATCGTCGTTTTGTATTCAAACTCGATTTTCACACTATCTCCCCATTCCAAAGCATCTTCAGAAATTTGTGGATATTTGTTATTTCCATTCCCGTTTCTGTTCTTCTGTCAAATGGGTCTAACGATTATTCCTTTACGGTTGTCGAACTTACTCCACAATCAGATGCTATATTTTGGTAGTTGACTATCTCTCCATCTGTCATTGCTGAGATTTCAAGAAACTTGGCAAAACTCGGCCACCTAAGGTGTTAGTGCCGTTAGCCGGCTAGCCTCCTCAAAGCACCGTAGTACTCCTCATACACTCCAAATTTCTTGAAAAAGAATGGTGATGACTCATTCTCTTTTTTGTTCCACATCGCAAAATCTATTACCATGGCTCCTTCACATCTGCTCTCCGTATATCTCTTCTCTCTGCTCATCTTTAATATCTCGTCTAGCCCTGAATCGTTTTCTTTCAGCAGCTTGTAGAAGTAAGATACAGCCATTCTATGTGCCCCTTTTACTTTGTGGATTTTCGCTAATCTCCCCCAATGCCTTTTAAGGTTCCATTTCTTCATTTCGTACGAGGCCAATTTCTGCGCATCCGCAAATATATCTCTGCATTTACGCTGCTTCTTGGTCACTTGTACTCCTATTAATCTGTACTCACCATGATACCTCTTGATGAATACAGACCGCCCGGAAATCCTGGCGTCCGATTTAATCCGCGCAGCATTTCTGGCCGTCATTATGTGCTTCTTTACTATTTCTATTCTTGCCATATGTCGCATTATACGTTTTCTAAGGCCTGATGTTTCAAAAAACTGCGAGCAAACCGAGTGTTCCCATAGACTTCCCTAAGTGTACGCTATGGTTATTCTCTACTATCACACTCTCTCTGTCGACATAAAAAAGAGGCTGTGTCAGTATATTGACACAGCCTCGTTATATACATCAGTTGAGGTTTATTTTACATCGTAGCCGAATTGCTTCAACATCGCATCTTTGTCTCGCCAGTCTTTACTTACCTTTACGTATAGCTCCAGGAATACTTTGCGCTGAAGGAAGGTTTCTATGTCTCTCCTTGCCATCGAACCAAGCTTCTTGATGGCTACGCCTTGATGCCCTATGATGATTCCTTTCTGACTGTCTCGTGTCACATGGATAACAGCTCTGATATGTGTCTGCTCAGGACCGTCTGTAAATTCTTCTATCTCAATCTCCACTGAGTATGGAATCTCTTTCTTGTAATAGAGCAATATCTTCTCTCTTATTATCTCTCCTACAAAGAAACGCTCACTCTTGTCTGTCAAGGCATCTCTGTCAAAGTATGGCTCAGCCTCCGGCAATAGCTCCACTATATGTTTTATGATGCCGTTGACGTTGAAGTTGTGTAGCGCAGAGGCTGGTATGATTTCTGCGTCTGGTAACTGCTCATGCCAGTATTGTACCTTATCTTCCAGCTGTTTCTGGTCAACAAGGTCAATCTTATTGATGATTATCATCTTTGGCACCTCCAGCTTCTGCACCGCCTTGATATAATCATCGTACTTGTCTGGGGTCTCAACGGTATCTGTAACGTATATTAAGACATCTGCATCTTTCAAGGCCTGTGTAGAATATCCAAGCATCGACTCCTGAAGACGGTAGTTTGGCTTCAATACACCTGGTGTGTCGGAAAATACTATCTGATAATCATCACCGTTAACTATGCCGAATATGCGGTGGCGCGTCGTCTGCGCTTTGCTCGTAATAATGCTTAGCCTCTCTCCGACTAGTAGGTTGCATAGTGTAGATTTGCCGACATTTGGATTGCCGACTATATTGACGAATCCGGATTTCATATTTTATACTGTTGTTTTTGTCTTTATAAAAGTGCGCTAAGGTAACGAAAAAAAACGATAATATAAAACCTTATCTGCTTCAGTGAAGTATAATAGGATAATAGTGTGCATTATAGCATAATGAGGTTCCTGATAATCAGTATATATCTGATCTTTTGTGTCTCCGTAGCCATGGCTCAGAATGAGGACTCTTGGGGCGATGGGGATAATAATGAGAACGACAGAGAGTACGTTCTTAAACGAGGCATTTGGGGCGGTCTCGCCTCTAGGCATCGTGCCGATTCTCTTTGCTATATCTATGCCGATAGTATCTATGCCGAGGCTAGCCGCAGAAACGACCGCAAGGGTTGCGTTATGGCTTTGTCTCATAAGGCTCTGAGACATATCAATTACTTACATGATATGGACTCTATGCGTGTTTGGACAGATTCCGTAAAGGCTTATTCTAAACAGCATCAGTTGCCTAGATATTACTATTTCATCTGGTCTCAGTATATCGGTGTCCTCCTCGATTCTGATTATAATAAACGTGCTGCTAAGGACGAAATCGATAAAATGTTGAGCGAGGCTACCGCTGACCATTATGTGGTCGGACAGATAGAGTGTTGTAGACGTCTCGCTCATTTCTACTCTTATTTCGGAATGTACGATAAGGAGTACGAAATGCGTATCAAGGAGATTGTTCTCACCGAGCAGTATGATGCAGATAATATTAATCTGCCCGTCTATTATGCCGAGGTCGCTCGCGCTTGTATCGCCGTAGGTAAGTATGATGAAGCCGAAGAGTATATCTCAAAGGGCGATAGGGTAGCTAATACCGATATCAGTAAACTTCAGTTGCTTAAGTCTCGAGTCGATGTCGCTGTCAATCGAGACGATAAGGAGGCTGTCCTACGTTTGGCTAAGAATATTAAGAGTGTTGATAATGCCGAAGGGTATGGACAGAAAAAGGCTATCGAAATGTATGGCTGTATCTACTCCGGCGAATACGCTAAGGCCGACTCTATTTCTGATTTGCTCTATAAGCGCCATTATATTTCTGAGGGTACACGTCTCTCTCATATCATGTTCATCGCTAAAAAGGATCTCTCGCACTCTTATTACAACAGAAATATTGATGCCGTATATAGATATAGAACCGTAGTCGATAGTATCGCAAGGGTTAGAATCAGTCTCTTGATAGATGACTCTGATCTTAAGTTGAATCTGGCTGTGCTGGAGACTGAAAAGTATAATATCGAACATAAGGCCGATTCTCTTCGGTTCCATATCGTACTCCTTATAGGTGTTTTCTCTTTAGTCGTTATCGCTATTTTGGTATACTATACCTCTAGACTCAGACGTACTAATGTCTCTCTTAAGGAGAATCAGATAGCTCTCTTGCGCCAAAAGGAAATCGCCGAACAGGCTAATGAGATGAAGGCAGAAGTAATACGCAATATGAGCCACGAGATTCGTACTCCGCTCAATGCCGTAGTCGGTTTCTCGGAGGTGCTGTCTCAGTTGGCTGATAAGAATGCTCGCGAACAGCAGGAACTCTCTAATAAGATTCAGGATTCAACTTCAGAACTCCTTGATATTCTCAATAGCGTGATTGATATGTCTGATCTGGAAACAAATCTCTCTCTGAAGGCAACAGACGCTATTCCTATCAATGTGTTCTGCTCTAATCTTATCGAAAAGTATCTCTTTAAACAGTCTCCTTCCGTCAGCTCTCGTTTCTATCCTCTGGAGTCCGAGGGTTTCATTCAAACGAATGAGCGTTGTCTGAGAATAGCCGTGGATGCTTTGCTCAGTAATGCGTATAAGTTCACTACTAATGGTTACGTGGAGGTTTCTATCTTGAGGGATAATAATGACATACGTATCGAGGTCGTCGAT
>JAKSLC010000013.1 GCA_024401415.1 Bacteroidales bacterium
GAGGCTACAACAGCATTCAACGATCCTACAGTATTCATAGAGAAATATCTTCAGAATCCAAAACATATTGAGTTTCAGATTGTAGCTGATAAGTTCGGCAATGTAGTTCACCTTGGTGAGCGTGAGTGCTCTATTCAGCGTAAGCATCAGAAACTTATGGAAGAGGCGCCATCTCCAGCATTGACAGAGGAGATGCGTGAGAAGATGGCTACAGCAGCTGTTAACCTTGCAAAGGAGGCTGGATATGAGAGCCTTGGAACAGTTGAGTTCCTTCTTGATGCGCAAGGTAACTTCTTCTTCATGGAGATGAATACACGTATCCAGGTAGAGCATCCTGTTACAGAGATGATTACAGGTCTCAACCTTGTGGAACTTCAGTTGCTCATTGCCTCGGGCGAGAAATTGCCAGTTGAGCAGAAAGACATCAAGCTTAACGGTTGGGCTATTGAGTGTCGTATCAATGCAGAGGATGTTCAGGGTGGGTTCACTCCATCTATCGGTTTGATCAAGAATCTCCGTTTGCCATCGGACAACAATATCCGTATTGATTCGGGTGTGCGTGTTGGTACAGAGATTACTCCATTCTTTGACTCAATGATTGCTAAGCTCATTGTACATGGAAAGGACAGAAATGATGCTATCGACCTTTCGCTCCGCAGTTTGCAGCATTTCTCGGTAATGGGAGTTAAGACCACTATACCATTCTGCAAGCAAGTGCTTCATAATGAAGTGTTCCGTAAGGGCGATTTCAATACAGCATTCATTGAGAAAGTTCTTGGTGATAACTTGATATATAAAGAGCCTCATGAGGATCTTATTGCTGCACTCTTTGCAGTGTCGACATACAATCACGATAATGACTTTATCGGTGATGGTGAGGATACACCAGAGGCAGGCATGGATCCATGGGTACTTCAGAAGCGAATCCGTCACTTGTAATAAGGAATTGAATCATGAACAGCAATATACAGAATAGAACCTTGATAGCTGTGGGTCCAAATGAAGAGACCTATGAGTTTCAGGTAGATAATAAATATCAGTTCAGCACTAAGGGTCAGAAACTCAAAGTGGAGATGATAGAAGAGGCAGATGGTATTCTTCTATTTGCGTGCGAGGGTGTACGTTATCCAGTAGAGATTGTGTCTGCCAAGCAGAACAATTATGAGGTGATGGTTAATGGTGTGTCTTATAACTTTACTATTGAGACACCGTTCTCGCTCAAGCGCCGTCAGATTTTGGCAGCCAACAAACCAGTGAGCGACACTGAGGAGGTGCGCACGCCAATGCCTGGTAAAATTGTTTCAGTAGCTGTAAAAGTTGGCCAAGAGGTTAAGCAAGGAGACCCTATCCTGGTTCTTGAGGCTATGAAGATGCAGAATACGCTTACAGCTCCTATAAATGGTGTTGTGACAACAGTTAAGGCGAGAGAGGCTACAAATGTCGGTAAGGACGAGCTTCTTGTTGAGATTAAGCGTCAGTAATAGACTGATTCGTTTTATGGAATATCCCCTAGTCAGCGTGTCTGGCTAGGGGATTTTTGGTTTCGTCCCCTTGCTCCATCCTCCAAACACAACTAAGTAGTAAGTGTGAGTGCAGACATTGGGGCTGTGGAGTCTAGATGGGAATATAAATAGCATTGATTGGCACGGCTCTTTCATTTAAGATAGAAGTATATGTCTGCGTTAAGTCTGTATTAAGCGAGGTATAATGTTGCTCGCAGTTTTTTCTTGAAAATGATGTTAAATGAAAGGACCGTGGTTGATTTGAATTTTTTTGGCATTAGGTAAGAGTTTGGTGTAAGGGGAAGTTAGTTTTGCAGCAAAAATAGATGAAGTTATGAGTACGAGAGCATGTTTTTATATTCAGAAGAGTGAGGAGTTCTTCTTGGGGGCTTATTTTCATTATGATGGTTATCCTAGTGGGTTGGGGAGATGGTTGTATGAGGAGGAGATGTGTGGTGGAGTGTGTGAGTTCTTGGATAGGGCGCTGAGTTATCTGGATGAAGAGTGCGCGTTGCAGTGTTTCAGCATGGAGCAGGTGGAGAGAAGAACATTGAACTCTGATGTGGAGTGGTGCTATGTCAAGATGCTGGATGGTCATTGGAAGGTTGCCAGGTGCTCGTGGGTTGTTTGTAGGGGTACAGAGACTGGTTTTGAGCGTACTTTTGAGTGGAAGAACAAGAGTTTGTTGGATTTGATACATGAAGAAAAGCCTAAGTACAGGTTTAAGTGTAAGGATAGGCGTATTAAGGTTGCGGAGGTTATAGCGTTGATTGATAGAGTGCAGAATGGTATGGAACGAAGTATATACAATGAGCGGGAGCGTGCTGTGTTGGACTTTATTCGTGATAATGCGAGTAGGCTAGTGGAAGGATAATGGGGCTTGGAAGTTGGTTTTGGTTTATTGCCGATAAATAAAAATGGTGGAATTTGTTTATTTGCAGTAAATAAAAATGGGTGATTTTATTTGGTGTCGATAAACAAAATATCTATTTTTGTGTGTAGTCAAAGCATAGAAAGTGACAATATCATGCAAAAGGAAGTTTTTAAGACTTTAATAAAAGAAGGGCAAGAAGAGATTCGCGACATGGATCTTTTTGAGCGTCCGTTTGAGTTTGAGGAACAAGGTCGTTATGTTCTTGTTGGTGTGCGTCAAGCCGGCAAGTCATATCTGCTGTACCAGCGAGCAAGGCAACTATTGCGAGACGGGAACAAATTGAACGAACTCGTATACATCAACTTTGATGACGAGCGTTTGCTTGGTATGAGTTCTGATGACTTTGACTTGATTCTACAGGCGTATTTTACGATGTATGAAGGAAAGCCAATCCTATTCTTTGATGAGATCCAAAATATCGCAGGATGGGAACACTTTGCGCGCAGACTGGCCAATCAGAAATATCAGGTCTTTATCACAGGATCCAATGCAAAGATGCTGAGTCGTGATATAGCCACAACTTTGGGCGCAAGGTATTTTGACGAAAAGGTTTTCCCTTATTCATTTGTTGAATATCTTGGAGCAAAAGGTATAATGCTGGAGGAGGGGTGGATATATGGCAAACAGAAGAATACGGTTCAGTTGCAATTTGCCGAATATTTCAAGTGGGGAGGTTTCCCTGAATTGCTTCTTTTCAAAAACAAACGACATTGGCTTAACAGTCTATACGAAAAGATTGTACTGGGAGATGTCATACAGCGTAACAATGTGAAGAATGAACATGCTTTGCGTCTGGCCGTTAAGCGGTTGGCAGAAAATGTGAAGCAACCTACGGCCTATACAAGATTGGCAAATATGGTCAAGAGTACGGGAGTGTCAACCAATGTCGCATCTATCATAGAATACGTGCGCTTTGTAAAGGAAGCGTGTCTAATGTTCACACTAGACAACTATGCTTCCAAGTTTGTTGAAAAAGAGACTGCAAAGAAACATTATTTTACGGATAATGGGCTGCTGAGCATTTTTCTAACAGATGCAGACACCTCTCTACTTGAAAATCTGTGTGCCATTACATTGTATAAGAAATACAATAGAGACGAAGATGCGCCACGTCTATACTATTATAACCGAAATGTCGAAGTGGATTTCTATATACCAGATGAAGGAATCGCCATTCAAGTTTCGTACAGTATAGAAGATGATGACACACGCAAGCGTGAGACATCGGCACTGTGTGCTCTTCACCAAAACACTCCGCTTACTTCTGCCATAATTATAACCTATGACGAGGAAGAACTCATTACTGCTTCGGGTCTAGAGATTCACGTTGTTCCAATATGGAAATGGCTGACAGCGGGTTGTGTTGGTTGAGGTATTACAAGGTGAAAAGTGGAAAACATCATGTATTAAAAAAAGTGTTATATTTGCGCGTCCGATTGTGTTCAGTTGGGACTTTAACCGAATATTAATAATCAAAAGAAAATACATCACGACATGAAATTGTTGGAAGGTAAGACAGCCATCGTAACAGGTGCTGCACGCGGTATCGGTAAGGCTATCGCTCTTAAGTTTGCTTCTGAGGGCGCAAACATTGCATTCACAGATCTCAATATTGACGAGAACGCACAGAAGACAGAGGCAGAGATTGCTGCTTTTGGTGTGAAGGTTAAGGGTTATGCTTCAAATGCAGCTAACTTTGAGGAGACACACAATGTAGTAAACCAGATTCTTGCTGATTTTGGCTCTATTGATATTCTCGTTAACAATGCAGGTATCACAAAAGACGGTCTTATGATGCGTATGACAGAGGCACAGTGGGATGCTGTTCTCACAGTAAACCTCAAGTCGGCTTTCAACTTCATCCACGCATGTACACCAATCATGGCGAAGCAGCGTAAGGGTTCTATCATCAACATGTCATCAGTAGTAGGTGTTCATGGTAACGCTGGACAGTGTAACTACTCTGCATCAAAGGCAGGTATGATAGGCTTGGCAAAGTCTATTGCACAGGAGATGGGTTCGCGCGGTATTCGTGCTAATGCGATTGCTCCAGGCTTCATCATTACAGACATGACAGCACAGCTTCCTGAGGCAGTACGTGAGGAGTGGGCAAAGAAGATTCCACTTCGCAGAGGCGGTACACCAGAGGATATTGCAGAGTGTGCTACATTCCTTGCATCTGATATGTCATCGTACATCAGCGGTCAGGTTATCCAAGTTGATGGTGGCATGAATATGTAATTATTGGATTACAAAGCGAAATCAAATTGGATTACGTAGTATCAGCGAGAAAGTATCGTCCAGCGACGTTTGAGTCCGTTGTAGGTCAGAAGAGCATCACACAGACGCTTCGCAATGCGGTGCGCACTGGGCAGATAGCTCATGCGTACCTATTCTGCGGTCCGCGAGGCGTGGGGAAGACGACATGTGCTCGAATCTTTGCAAAGACAATCAACTGTTTGAACCCAGGTCCAGACAATGAGGTATGTAACGAATGTGAGTCGTGCAAGGCATTCAACGAGAACAGATCGTTTTCTATCCATGAACTTGATGCAGCGTCGAACAATTCTGTTGACGATATAAGAACGCTGATAGAGAACGTCCGCATACCACCTCAAGTCGGCAAATACTCAGTGTATATTGTTGATGAGGTTCATATGCTCTCTACCCAAGCCTTTAATGCCTTTTTGAAGACATTGGAGGAACCTCTGCCATACGTTAAGTTCATATTGGCTACGACAGAGAAGCATAAGATATTGCCTACAATTATTTCTCGATGTCAGGTATTTGATTTCAACCGAATTACGGTACCTGATGTTGTGGAGTACCTTTCCTACATTGCGGGAAAAGAGGGTATCACGGTTGAGAATGAGGGCTTGAGCATCATAGCTCAAAAAGCTGATGGCGGTATGCGAGATGCGCTTTCGTTATTTGATCAGATAGTTGCCTTCTCTGGAGGACAGGTTACCTATAAGAATGTAGTTCAAAATCTGAACGTTTTGGACTACGATATATTCTTTGGGGTAATAGATCATCTTAATGAGCATGATTATCTAGCTGCGATGCTTGATTTTGATGCTGTAGTACGTCGTGGATTTGATGCTCTCAACTTTTTGAGTGGATTGACCCACCACTTACGCAATCTGCTTGTTGCCCGAGACCCCAAAAGTGTTCAGCTTCTTGATGTATCAGAGCAGACTGCGCAGAGATATATACAGCAAGCGCAATCGATGCAGCCACAGCAAATAATAGGTCTCATAGAGATTTTGGCGTCATATGAGGTAGGGTATCGTGCTTCGCGAGACAAGCGACAGCACGTGGAGTTTGCGCTCCTCAAGGCTGCCATGCTAGGCGACGAAAAAAAAAAGTAGTTGAACAACTACGTGCCCTTTCTCAAAAGACGGGGTATGATCCATATTCTACAACGGCGGTAGTGTCTAGTCCACAACAGGCTAGACCTGCTGCTGTTTCTATTTCCACACCACAACCACAAATCCAACAACCAAATCCGCAACAAACACCGGCACCCCCTCAATCAGTGTCGAAGACATCGCTAAGTAGCATGCTTTCGCAAGCGCGAACACAGCGACAGCAGATTTCGGCAGAACCTAAGACATTGACACCTGCCGCTGAATCACAGACGGTTCAGCAAGACGGTCAGGCATCGGCGATATCAACTATAGAGCGAGTAGACCCATCGAAATTGTGGGATGCATGGCAGAAATATATGATCATGATAAAGCAGACGAACGGTCAGCTATATGGATCTATGAATGTCGGTCCCCAGTTATCTTCGGATGGAATTACAGTGGAAGTGCGAATAGCATCGGAATTTGAACGAAGTAATATAGAGTCAAACAAAGAACTATTTGCATTTTTACGGAAAGAGACCGGAAATAACCATTTGATGGTAAAAGCCGTAATAGACGCTGATATCGCTAAGAGGAGAGAGGTAGTTTATACAGCAACTCAGAAATTCGATAAGATGCGTGCTAGTAATTCATATCTTGATACATTTATGAAAAAACTAGGGCTGCCTGTTGATTAATTGAACTTTGCGTTTATTATAATACTCTTATTCTTGGACGACTATGAAAAAAATTGGAATAATAGCATTTTGTGTTGCATTATCGGCAACCGTCAGTTGCATGCAACAAACAGATGAGGAGATTTCGACGATGGGTAAACCTATTATTTATCAGATATTTACTCGTGTATATGGCAATACAAATGACCATTGCACATTTGATGGTACCATACAGCAAAATGGCGTAGGGAAACTAGAGGACATTAACGACGCTGCATTAGCGTCTATTGCTGAGATGGGATTTACCCATGTGTGGTATACGGGCGTGATACGACATGCAAGCACTACCAATTACGATTTTATGTCGCACCCTGCCAATCAGAATGTTGTAAAAGGAAGAGCAGGCAGTCCGTACGCTATATGTGACTACTATGACATTGACCCAGATTTGGCAGTGGATGTTGACAATCGACTAGAAGAATTCAAACGGCTAGTAGAGCGCTCACATAGACATGGTTTGAAAGTTCTAATAGACTTTGTGCCCAATCATGTGGCGCGAAACTACTACAGTGATGTCAAGCCAGATGTTTCTCAGTTAGGAGGGGCTGATGACAAGAGCGTTTCATTCTCGGCAAACAATAACTTCTACTATATTCCAGGGCAGGACTTCGTGTCGCCAGTGTCTGACAGAGATACGTTGTACATTGAGAGCCCTGCGATGGTATCAGGAAACGATGCATTTACTGCTGCTCCATCAAAAGACGACTGGTATGAGACGGTTAAACTCAACTATGGCGTTGATTATCAGAATGGACGTCAGAAACATTTTGAGCAAAGACCTGATACTTGGACAAAGATGCGCGACATTCTTCTCTATTGGATCGAGGAGACAAAGATAGACGGATTCAGATGCGATATGGTTGAGATGGTACCATCTGAATTCTGGTATTGGGCGTTAGGCAATGTAAAAACAAAATATCCAGAGATAATATTTATGGCTGAGAGCTACAATATGGATCTCTACCGAGAGTATATTTCATCTGGGTTTGACCTGCTATATGACAAAGTAAACTTCTATGATGTTGTCAGAGGCGTTACGGAGGGAAAGATACATGCGGGAGATATAACTAATATCTGGCGAAAGACAGAAGGAATAGAACGAAATATGGTCTATTTCCTTGAAAATCATGATGAGCAGCGACTAGCGTCTGACTTTTTTGCAAAGCGACCAGAAAATGGCAAAGCCGCTATGTTGCTCACTGCATTGATGGGTAGAGGTGCTACAATGGTATATTTTGGTCAGGAATTAGGTGAGCGAGCTATGGATAATGAAGGATTCAGTGGTATTGATGGCCGTACTACCATATTTGACTATTGGAGTGCAGATGCTGTACGCCGCTTTGTGGGTAGGGACCATTCATATATTGGCAAAGAACTTAATGCTGAAGAATTTGACCTCAGGAACTGGTATAAGAGCGTGTTGAACCTAGCGCATTCTAGTATCGCGTTTGATTATGGTGCGATGTTTGACTTAATGTACGTCAACACAGACACATACGATAAAGGGCAGCAACTATATGCCTTCATGCGCTATACAGACACTGAAAGGTATCTTGTAATAACCAACTTTGCGTCGGAATCGACAGAGGCTACAATTCGCATACCTCAGCATGCATGGGAGTTGATGAAAGTTGACCCAAATTCGGCATTAGTCCTATCCGATGTCTTTGGCACTGAAGTTGTTACTTCGACAGTCGCAAAACTTACGGAAGAAGGAGTTACGATGTCTATAGGAGCATATAATGGCGTAGTTTTGAAAATTAAGTAATAAACTGCAATAAAAATTATGAGAGGGTAATGTATTTGCCCTCTTTTAATTTGCTGATATTAGCCCGTAGTATATTGTTTATGCTTAATAAAACTACTATATTTGTGCAATTTTCGCATTTTTTGAAAAAACTTTAGAGATGATAAGAAATAGATCCCAAATAATATTGGCATTGTTGAGTGTCGTAATATTGACTCTATCTAGCTGTATTCCACAACGTAAGGTAATGCTATTGCAAGATAAGAAGAATGAAGGCGACACTATAGCGCGAGTGCTTGATAAGATTACGGATCGTTATGTGCTACGACCAAACGACCAGTTATTTGTTCAAGTAGTGTCTCCAAATCCAGAGATGTCTCGTTATTTCAACTTAGGTATGGGTAATACCGGTTCGTCTGCCATGACCACGAGTAGCATGGGCGCCAATATCTATACTTATGATGTGGACGACAGTGTCTGCATTGAGATGCCTACGGTAGGCTTTGTTTCGTTGAAAGGATGTACGCTGTCACAGGCTAAGATTAAGATTCAAGAGGCAGTTTCTGGGTATCTGAATGATTTTACTCTAAATGTAAAACTCACATCGAATTCATTCATTACGCTTGGCGAATTTTCGCGACAAGGCATGTATACAATGCGATCGCCACAGCTCACCATTTATGAGGCTATAGCTATGGCTGGTGGAATGACTGTTTTCGCGAAGAGAGATGAGATACAACTTATGCGACGTCTTGATGATGGTCAGGTAGCAATATACAACATTGATTTATTGGGTCGAGACGTAATAAATTCTGAATACTACTATGTTTATCCGAACGATGTGCTTTATGCGAAGCCGATGAAAGTCAAGGTATTTGGCTTTGGAGAGACATTATCGTTTGGCCTTCTTACATCCTCATTGTCACTCATTTTGTTGATAATGAACTTTCTTAAGTAAATAATCTCAGTTTAGTATATATGGCAAATCCGACACAGCAACAGCCAGTTAGAAGACCATCTGAGTCAGATTCGATATTCGATATAGACTACATGAAGCTTTTACAAGACGCCCTAAATTATTGGTGGCTTTTTGTAATATGTGTTGCTACGGCTCTATTGGTTGTATTTGTATACCATCGCTATAAGATTCCAGTATATAGTTCGCAACTAACACTTCTTCTTGACGATAGAGGCAGTGGAGCGGCAGGTGATGTGGCATCAAACGCTATGCTTCAAGGATTAAGTGTTGACTTTCAAGATCTCCGTACAAAGGAGAACAATATAGCAATCTTGAGATCGCGTACGCTTAATGAGCGAGTAGTAGATCAGATGGGTATAGATATCTGCTATTACAAAAAAGGTACTATACGAACGACTGAGCAATTCCCATGTCCTGAGTTTCATGTAGTAATGGACTCGACCCACGTTCAGACAGTAGGTTCAAGATTTAACATCTTTATAAAAGACTCTTTGACTTTTGAGTTGGGTATTGATGCTGATAACGCTCTTCTATTTGATTATGCACGAGGTACGTACGCATCAAATTCACATATATCATATAATCACAAGCAAGTCTATAACTTTGGAGATCCTATTGTAACAGATTATTTTGCCTTTGCTGTTATAAAGCATCCAGTCGTTGATGCCATTGAAAACGAAGATGATGTGGTAGGTCATTTCCAAGTAGAATTTAAGCCATCATACTCGCAAGGCTTCGGACTTAATGTGTTGAAAGACAAAGAGTCTACTGTTTTGACGCTTACTGCTTCTGGAACAAACCAAGGCAAGGTCAACCTATATCTACATACACTTGCGACTACATTCATAAATGACAACCTTAGTCAGAAAAACCAGATGGCTGAGAATTCGATACGCTTTATTGAGTCTCAGCTCACTACACTTTCTGATACTCTTCTTGATATAGGTACGCAATTATCCATGTTCCGTACAGCCCATGGACTTCAGCTTGGTGTGACTTCAAAGGGAAATAAACTCTTTAAAGAGATAGAGGATTTGGAGTCGGAAGTGCAGAAACAGGGAGTATTGATTTCCTATTATGATTATATCACAGAATATCTTCGTACAGATAGTGTAGCTGAGGGCTCTGTATTTGCACCGCCTATCTACAATACAGGAAGTTCGATTTTTGAGCAGCAGTTGAATAATCTACTGAAATTGAATGCAGAGTATCAAGCGCTTCAGAGTACATATGGTACAAGTTTTAACCCTGCTACAAAAGAGGTACTTACTAGATTTAATATTGCACGAAATACACTTCTCTCGACAATAGCAAATAACAAGAATCTTGTTATTCAGAATGTCAATGAGATAAAGAATAAAATGCAAGCGCATATTTCTGAGACGATGCAGCTTCCAGAGACAGAGCGTAAACTGCTTGGTATTGACAGACAATTTTCACTTACCAATGAGGTTTATACCTACCTATTGCGCAAGCGCTCTGAGTCGCAGCTCCAGAAAGCAAGTAGTACAAGTGATCATAAGATACTTGATGATGCTGTGACGGTAGGAATCGTGTCTCCACGATACGCCATCAATCAGCTATTGGCATTGATAATTGGACTTGGTTTGCCACTTGCATTTTTGGTAATACGTCAATGGTTTGACAATAAGCTCCGTACAGCTGAAGATCTTAAGAAACTGACAACATTACCAATTGTAGGAGAGATACCATCATGCCGATATAACGATAATTTTGTAGTTGAGTCACATCCTGGTAGTATTGTATCTGAAGCATACAGACACTTGAGGGCAAAATTGCATCTTGTGACATTAGGAAAAGAGACTGTAGTAATAGGCGTGTCTTCCTCTATGCCTGGTGACGGAAAGTCTTTCACGGCGCGTAATGTAGCGAGTGTATATGCTATTCAAGGCAAAAAGACAGTATTGTTGGGATTTGACCTCCGTCGTCCTGCATTGTCGAAAGTGCTTGACCAGCAAAAGCATAAAGGTATCACACACTTTATCACAGAGCAAACATCATTAGACGATATTATCATTCACCATTCGTCTAATCTTGATGTCATAGTGTCTGGAGAGGTGCCACCAAATGCAGCGGAGTTGATTCTGCATGAGAAGACGACCATGTTGATAAACAAGCTTAAAGAGTTGTACGACGTAATAGTTGTAGATACACCACCTATGGCTGCTGTAGCAGATGCATATCAAATAGCGGAATGGTGTGATGCTATGCTCTTTGTTGTTCGTCAAGATTATACACGTAAAGATGTGTTGAAGGAAGTGTCTTTGACATTAGTAGAGCAAGGCGTTAAGAATCCTGTTATAGTACTTAATGATGTAGGTTCAGAGAACTGCCGATATGGGTATCGTTACGGTTATGGAAAGTATGGATATGGTCGTTACTCCCGTTACGGAAAGAAATATGGTTATGGCTATAAGTCTCAGAACTACGGTTATACCAAGGAAGATTAACGGAATATGTTAGTACTGTTTCTATACTTTATAGTTGATGCCTTTGTCAGTGCGTTATACGGTTCACTTGCTGGATCTATATCTGCGGCAATATTTTGTGTTGTAGTCTCTGTGCTACAATATATATTCAACAAAAAAAGGGGTAGAGCAGTATCCTTAAGAGGGGTTGTTATAGATGCGTGTTTGCTGATCGTATTTGTGGCATTTGATGTATTGAGTGACTCGCTAGAGAATGGACATCGTCTAATGGCTGTTGTTTCAGCACTCTTCTTTACGCTTGTTTTTGCAATATCAGGATGGTATAGTAAGATAAATCTCCTGTCAGTATTGTCTGGTAATATATTGGACAAGGTACTAGATAGTCCCTATATGGTTTATCTGATGCGAAATACCATGCGCCGTATGTCGGTATGGAGTGCGATAGCCTTAGTAGTATACTTGCTAAACTACCTAGGTATATTCGGGGAGTTTTCTGAATTTGTTGACAATTGGTTTGTCTTTATAATTGTATCCTTAGCATTCCTTACAGAAGCTATATATTCCAGAGTAATCAGGAAAAAGTATAAGGATGTTGAGTGGGTGCCACTCGTCACTGAGGAGGGAAAGATTATTGGTCAAGCCCCTCGTCCGTTAGTGCACAATGGAAGTGGCTGGCTTCATCCGGTTGTACATCTTCATGTCTTTGATGAAGAAGGACGTATATTATTACAGAAACGTCCTGCTCACAAGAAGATTCAGCCATTGAAATGGGATACAGCAGTAGGCGGACATATAGCAGTAGGCGAGAAAGTGGAGCAAGCTCTACAAAGAGAGGCACGAGAAGAGGTTGGATTAAGAGGTTTTACTGCGCAGCATACACATGCGTACGTATGGCATTCGAGCGTTGAGAATGAGTATGTTCTAGCCTTTAAAACTATAAATAATGGTCCATTTGAACCAGAATTCAAAGATGAAGTAGATGAATTGAGGTTTTGGACAGCGGATGAAATACGACAAGAGATAAAGAAAACTGCCGAAGAATGTAACCTTACTCCTAATTTATGCGAAGAATTAAATAGATTAGGACTTCTAACAAATAACGATAAATAACTGAAATACCATAAGATATGCCGTCAGAACAAGGAAAAAACGTCATAGATAAACTTAATTCCCTTGGAAAACGAAGTGAGATTCTTGGGGATAAGTTGCGTCAGTTAGTTTCTAGCTACGAGAACCTTTCGACTTCGCAAGAGCAATACCAAGCCCTTTTGCGTGAGTTCGGTCTTGAAGACGAGGTACGCAGATCCCAAAAGGATGTGAAGCGTTACAAGATGGTTACGCTTCTTTATATAGTAGTATATGGTTTCTCGGAATTAGCACAGCGTCAGGATGCATCTGCTCAGATGGATAAGTTTGATGAGATTATCCTAATGATACAAGACATTGCTTCAAAATATCACTTGATAAAGATTCCAAGTGTTGGAGACAATATGCTCTTGGCTGGTGGTATAGAAAAAGACAATAAGACAAACCCAATAGATGCAACACTTGCTGCCATAGAGATTATGGAGATGATGCATAATATTAAGCGTCAAGATCCTAGTATGATATGGGAAGTCGGCATGGGATTGCATACAGGTCCGGTTATCGGACGTTTTGCTCCAAATAAACGTACTCCTTATACGCTCTCTGGAAGCAACGTGCTTACAGCGACTCGATTAGGATTTGCAGCATTCCGTGGGCATATCTCTATGTCGCCTATGACATACGAGTTGACAAAAGAATTTTTTGATGTCCGTCGCTGCGGAAAGATACCTGTTAAGTATAGTGGGGTTATGGATATGTTCAACCTCGAGGGAATCAATGAGGACCTTATGAACGAGGATGGCGGAGACAAACTCTACAATGAAGAATTTGAGCTTAATTATCAACGTCTTCAGTTCATGGATATTCAGGAGCACATTCTTGACATGCTAGAAGAAAAGCTCCCAAAGAACCTATATTACCATAACGTTAAGCATACGATTGACGTAACGACTGAGGTTGAGCTTATTGGTTGGGCAGAGGGTGTTCCAGAGAGGCAGATACTGCTTCTCAAGGTGGCTGGATTGTTCCATGATTCAGGTCATATCATCAAGTATAAAGGTCATGAGGAGGAGAGCTGTAATTTTGCTCAAGAGATATTGCCTCAATATAATTACTCGCAAGAGCAAATAGACGAAATCAAGCGCATCATTATGGCGACGCAATTGCCACATACACCTAATGATATACTTGAGGCAATTATTCAAGATAGTGACCTTGATTATTTAGGTCGTGGTGACTTTATTCCTGTATCAAACATGCTCTATCAGGAACTTGTGGAGCGTAATGCTGCGAACGATATTGACAAATGGAATGAGATGCAGATTAAATTTATCTCAGGACATCAATACTACACAAAGACAGCAGCTAGTCTTCGAGAAGTCAACAAGCAGGAGCAGATAGAGCGTCTTAAAGCGCAACTGGGTAAGGGTGAATTATTGCAGTTGTAGGAGCTTCGATGAGATATTTCATAGAATTAGCTTATGATGGCACCCGTTTTCACGGGTGGCAGTTGCAGCCTAATGCAGAGTCTATACAAGGGTATCTCAATGATGCTTTGGTGAAGGCATTGAGAGATCCCAAGATAAATGTAGTAGGGTGTGGCAGAACAGATACGGGAGTTCATGCAGAATACTATGTAGCGCATTTTGATGTTGAAGAGCCAGTTGGCGAGACTATGGACTGGCTTAAATTCAAACTTAATGCAATTCTACCTTCGGATATAGCGATATTCTCAGTTCAACCTGTTGAAGATACAGTACATGCTCGTTTTTCTGCATATAGTCGTTCGTATCATTACTATGTTGTCGAGGATAAAGACCCATTTCGCAGATTCTTATCATACCAGATACCATTCCATTTGGATTATGATAAGATGAATGAAGCAGCAAAATTGCTTTTGGAAGTTGATGATTTTACCAGTTTTGCGCGATTGCATTCGAATGCGAAGACGAATATATGTAATGTGACGCAAGCGGAGTGGCTTTTGGACGACAAAGGGCAACATTACTTCAGAATCACAGCTAATAGATTTTTGCGAAATATGGTACGTGCTGTGGTTGGTACGCTATTTGATGTAGGACGAGGAAGAATGACTATTGACGATTTCAAGAGAGTCATTGATACAAAAGATAGAAAAGCGGCTAGTACTTCGGCTCCTGCAAATGGATTAAGCCTTGTGGAAGTTTTATATCCTGAAGGTCGAGGATTTGTTCCTCAGCGATTGAATAATAAGTGATCACTAAATAACAAAAGAAAATGAAAAGCTCTGAAGCTTAGGCTTCAGAGCTTTTTTATTAATTCGGCTAGATCATGCCATGTAGCATCATGGCGTGTCTTTTTTTGCTTTTTCTTACGCACTATGTGCATGAAATCCATATCGGCTTGAGCCGCGCCCTGGCCATCTGTATCCTCTCTGTCGCCTATCATCAAGATGTCCTTAGACTCTATCTCTAGCGCTTGGGCTACGACAGCAAAAGGTCTGCTGGAAGGCTTGAGAGCTCCTGCGGTCTCGCTAGAGTAAAGATAGTCGAACTGAGCAGTTAAGCCTATAGCCTTTAGACGTTCGTCTATCATGGCGTAATCCGAGAGTACAGCAACTTTTATTCCCTTCTCTCGGAGAGAGTTTATTAATTCGTTGGCTTCGGGTTGACAATCATATCGATTAGTCAAGACACGATGCATGAGAGTCATATATCCCTCGAAATACCATTTACGAATCTCTTCCTTAGAGTGTTTAGATCCGATAGTCTTATGGAGTTGGGTAAAGAACTCCTCATAGAAAGCCTCTTGGCTTAAGAAGTCTTTACCCTTTATAGCCTTACGAACCTTTTGGACAGCCAATAACCAGAGAGCTCGAGACGGCATATTCAAGATCAAATGTATGGCAAAACGCTTTTTGTCATACAAAGTGCCATCAAAATCGAAAATAATGGCCTTGTATCTTGATAAGTCGAGGGACTGCATCTGGAACCTTTTATTATGATTAAGCCTTAACAAGATCCTTAAACTTAACGTGACGCTTCTCGTCATTTAGGAGAAGCATAAGTTTAAACTGACCATCGCGAGCGCCCTCAGCTACGCAGCGAGCCTTGAACTTCTCAAAAGCATCTCTTTCAAGACGGTAAGCGACAGGGTCTTGAAGACGGAAAGAGTTGCGCTTAGCTGCATATTCGATATTGATATCCTTGAGCTCTTCGTCTACCAACTTGTTGAACTTATCTGCCTCTTCCTGAGAGATATTGTCATTCTCAAACTCATAGTAAAAACGATATCCAGAATACTGCTCGTCAGCGAAACCGATGAAGAAACGACAAGGAGTATTGAGTTTCTTCTCAGCCTCGTGAACTGCAGCTATAAACTGACGTTCATGAAGTTTCTCGCCTGTTAGAGTGATGATGCCATTAACCTTTTGAATGAACTGGATAGTAGGAATTGTACCCTGGAACCCAGTAACCTCTACAAGATCGTTCATATTATAACGATAGAGGCCGGCCCAAGTAGTAACATAGAGGCAGTAACGCTTGCCCTTCTCGAGTTGGTCTATAGTTAAGAATTCAGGATTCTCCATCTCCATATCCTCTTCACGAATAAACTCGAAATAGTGCATGTGAGGGAATAGGGTAGTATCATTCTTACCGTTCATTACAAGACCTACGCGGCATTCTGAAGCAAAATAGCCGAACTCTGGAGTCTTGCACTGTTCAGGGAACGTACCTGTAATCTTGTCGAGATAAATCTTAGTATTACCGGAGCGCCATGTATTGAGAACCTGCATATCAGGCCAGTAATGCTTAGGTAGTGGAGTGCCATACTTAGCCTTGATATCGCGAAGTTCCTGAGCACGCTTAGGATTTGGTACAAGCATAGCCTCGATAGCCTTTCGGCAGTAATCTGGCATGTCTAGATCCTTATTAAGTGTACCAGTCTCGATATCGTGAACGTACTGATCGTAATTTGCGATAATATTATCCTGCATACCAGCTACGGTAGAAGGGTTAGCTGTTACGATTAGAGATGTATTACGGATAAGACCGAGAAGGAAAATACAATAGTTACGGGCCTTGTAGTCTGATATTTCGAATACCTCATTAGGTGCGGTGTAAGCCTTTTTAATGAAAGCAGGACATTGAGTATAAGAAACACCAGAAACGGAGCCAACGATTGTTCCGTCAGGAGCTTCGCCCTCGATAGCTTTACCTACGATAGAAACTACGCCACCAGCGAAAGTGTACTTAGATTGCTTAATGAGAGTCCACAACCAAAGTTTGTTGATTTTTCCGTATACGTTTTTGAAATATTCGTTAGTGATAGGAATCCATTTAGGCTCCTTTGTAGTACCTGATGTTGTGGCATACATTTTAGGTTTGCCAGGGAAGAGGATGTTCTCTCCACCGTTGAGGTGCTTATTGATATATGGGCGAAGATCCTCGTAGTCGTTTACCTGAACCGCCTTGCGGTATGCAGCGAAGAGTTCTTTGTCGTCCTTAATAGAGAGGAGGTCTGCAAAATTGTGCTCCTTGCCATACTCGGAGTCCTTTGCATAGTTAAGTATCTGTCGAAGGGTCTTCCCCTGCGCCTTTATAGCATTTTTACTAGCTTTGTTGAGTTGCATTGTCAGAATAGTTCCCACGCAACCCATAAGGAAGTTAATCTTGCGATAACCTTTTACTTTTTCGCCTTTCATCTCCATAGAAATAAATATTTGATTTTAAGCGTGACAAAGGTAAAAAGGATGCGTTGAGTAATTATAGGTAATAATACCCAATTTGCTTTTGAGTAAGTGTTGTATAGCAAATACTCCACGGCTCTTTCATTTATCCCTACAATCTAATGTGTACATTCCCTACAATAATACAGCATCAAACATATACATTAAACAATTCTGGAATGTTTGCGACCATACTTCCCCCAGTAATACCAACACCTATCCCCCTCCAAACACATACGCACGTCATACGCACGTCATACGCACATCATACGCACAAGCAAAATTTTCCGTGCTTTCGCTACCATCTATATATAAGAATCGGCATTTTGCAAAACGAAACAATCTACAGTCAAGGGTGGGTGACAACGCCCGGAATTTATGAAATTGCCGTGGTAAAAACTCTAAATACCGACTCAAATGCAGCAACCGTATTTAGTATAGATTCGTATATAAGTACCGTAAAAAAGTTCTGCTAGTATCAGACGCAAAACGCAACACTATTAGGAAATGAAGGCAAATAAACGATATTTAATGAATGGCATTTCTCGTTCAAAAGCATTTATGCTTATGCTTTTGGCATTCTCCTTTTCTGCCATTGTAGCTAAAGCTGAGGGTTCTATACAGTTGAATCCACGAGGACTCACAACAACCCCCAAACCGGCGCGAACCCTGCTGGAACACAAGGATGGCTCGAAAACAGGTGGCATCACACGTTCCAACCCTATACTCTTTATCGCCAAACGCGGTGAAACGGTTGCACTTGCTTCGTCAATAAGTAAGTCTTATAACGAAAGCGGAACAGTAGATATCATAGTGAGATATCCGCAAGATCACAAAGTGTGGAATTTTGATGTCACCCCAGACGAAGGATATATCGCCCAACCAATAAACGAGGAAGCTGGTCCATGGTACCCTATGACAGGAGAGAAGGGCAACAAGTACAAGCCATGTCTTTTCAAGGTTCCTTATGATGGTGTGTACGAGGTTGATTTCATGCCTTACATGGATCCTGACTTAACAACGGGAACGAGAACTTCCCTTCCTATAGGAGTTGAAGACAACTGGCTGATACCTGCTGCTTCAGGAGATAAGAATCCGGAACTGTATCAGCGTCAGAATATTGCAGCATGGGACATCTCGGTGTATGATGTCAATGACAAGCTGGTCAATGGCCGTGTCTTTGCAGCCTACCTGGCCCTCACAACTGAGGAGCAGACAGACAAAGGCGCTCATTACAGCAATCTCTATGTACTGACGCAAGATGGTTATCAGTATAGTATGAACCTAAAAGGCATTGAGCCTTGGGGATTCATACTCTATGCTGACAATGTAGGCCTTATTGACAACGGCAATGGTCAGACGCTGAACCGTAACGGAGTGAGTACCCTGAAAACACTGGAACCGCAAGGTGATGTTGTAACTGTCTTGCCAGACATTGAGGCGAAAGATGATATCCTGACTCATCGTATATTCTTCAACGCGCCCGACCCGAACATTGAATTCATGCACGGAGGTTTTCCGGTCTCGCCACAGCCTATAGCCTCAATAATCAGCTGCGACTTCATAGGCAACACAAACCAGGAAGACAAATACGGCACTGCCGACGAATCGATGGGAGGCGTGTTCAGCGTTGAACTGGACAGGCGTTCGACATACGAAATCATCATAGATTGTGATAAAGACGGCAAGTTCAACAATAACATAAACAGCAGCGGTTTTAGCGATAGGGTTCTGACGTCTGCCGGATGTGTGGGCGTCAACTATCTGTCGTGGAACGGCCTCGACGGCAACGGGAAGCAGCTTCCAAAAGGCGAATATGCCATTCAGGTGCGGTCACATGCAGGTGATTTCCATTTCCCGATGGGCGATGTGGAGAACAATCCTAACGGCATAGAGATAAAACTGCTCAATGCCCTGGCTTATCAGAGTACAGGAAAGGATGATGACAAGCAATACCGGGCATGGTACGATGCCAGAAAGTACACAACACACGACAAGACAACCGTTAATCCAGAAGGATCCAAAGCTCCCAACCCGTTGTATATAGACATGGATTACTCTAATAATGACGACATCAGCAAGGGCGGGTTCATGAAATTTACAAGCAATTACGGCGACCAGAAGATCGTTGATATATGGAGTTATGTTGTCAATGACGGTAGAAGTGTAATGCTTTCAAAAATAAATCTGTCCGAAAAAGGTGCGGATAATTTTGCATTTATTTCCGGTACTACATATTTTGACATAAATGGAAACTGCGTGCACGATTCAGGGGAGCGAGGAGTTGACGGAGTGACGCTTATATTGTGCGATAAAGATAAGAAACGAATACAAAAAGATGGTCAAGATTTAATCGTGAAATCGAACAATGGCGGACGATTTGCTTTTGACAATATCCCATTTGATGCAACAAATGGTACGACATATTTGATAGAGGTTGGAAAGAAAATGACCAACGGTGAAGCTTATTCGCTAACACCAAAAAGTCCCCAGAAATCTATCTACAGGGAGGTCGTAGTAAAACGATTTGACAATTTCAAGATAGATATTTTTGGTAGTGGTGGTAATGATATTTCTGTCATAGCCGAGGTTCCCCTTCTCCAGAAAAGCATTTATACAGGCCGTGAGCAGACTTTGACTATTACACTCAAAAATGAGGTAGATTACTATATGGTCAATAATGTTGTGGTGACCATCGACCAGTCGCAGCTTACTGCCGAAAACATTTTGGAGGGTAATATTGATTATGAGATAGTAGGAAACAAACTTGAAGATGAGACATTTGCCAATGGCATCTGGACGGTACCTACCATGTCTGGAGGTGAGGTAAGAAAACTGATATTGAAGTTTATCCCTATAAAGGAAGCCGCATCTGTCTCGCATGAAGTAAGAGCTTACATAAATAGTAACAATAGCATTGAGGCTAATACAAACAACAACAAAGCTACTGTCACATACGAAGTCAAACAATCCACAGCAGGCTCGATAGTCTACAAGGCAAACAACGGAGGAACTGGCGATGACTATATAGTAGATATTCCGACCATACAAGATCCAAGAGATAATGCTGTCCTCAAATCCTTGAGCGCAACAGGCATAAAGGCCAAAGGTTGCATGACCTTCATGGGATGGGGAGTAAACGATCCGCTCAAGGTGACGAATCTGGCTGGCGAAAACATAAAGGAAAGCCTTGTTGGTGCGGCGTTGCCTGTATATGCTATATGGCAGGGTGATAAGACAAAATATCACGTACGTCACCTAGAGATATTGAGTGACGGAACGAAGACCGACAGCAATGTTAAAGACGAGGATATTTATGATGACAAAAGAGTTGGTGACGTGGTGGTTGTCGAGCAGGCTCTTATTCCAGGTTACCAGTACATCACGAAAGATGAGCCATTGACGCTAGAGTGTGAAGGAGATAACATATACAACATTTACTATCAGTTTAATATTGTGCTTCCTGTAGCAGTGAAAGACCTTGTTTATGATGGCACTGCTCATGAACTTGTCACTGAAATTACACCAGAGGATGGCGTCACCTTTAAGTATAGCCTCGACGGAGGTTCTTATAACACGACCTTGCCTAAGGCTACAGAAGCAGGAGACCATATAGTGAAACTTCAGGTCTTTAGTGGAATCACAAAAGTTCACGAAGTAGAGTTCACTGTCACTATAGCGCAGAAAGAGCTTGGGCTCACATGGACAGGATCGACCTTTACGTATGATACCCAGACGCATGCTCCAGTTGCGACGCTAACAGGTATCATAGGAACAGACGATGTAAAGGCCGAAGTGTCAGGTGCACAGATAAATGTTGGTACGGGTTATGAAGCAACAGCATCACTCAGTGGTGGAAAAGCATCGAATTACAAGTTGCCAGACGAAGTTACAACGACATTCGATATTACACGAGCTACGCCATCGATGACAGCTCCAGTGGCGGCGTCTGGTCTTGCGTATAATGCTCTAGCACAGACACTTGTTACTGCGGGTACGTCGCCAACAGGAACAACAATACAATACAGTTTGACCGGTACAGATGATTGGAGTCCTATACTACCAACAGGAACTGATGCCGGTACATATAAAGTATACTACAAGTTGGACGGCGGCGCCAACTACAATGATATTGACGTTTCGCTAACCCCAGTTACCGTTACCATAGCTAAAGCACAGCTAACTCTCTCAGTATCAATGGAAAGTTGGGTTTATGGTGCTGCAGCTAAAACACCTGTTCTGTCTGGTTATGAAGGAGATGGCGCACAAACTATAGAATATTTCACTGATGCTGAATGCTCTCAAAAAACCACTGTAGCTAACGGAGCGTTAAGTAGCGGTCAAATGCCGTCTAATTCTGGAGTTTATTATATTAAGTGGAGTGTGGCAGAAAGTGCGAATTACAAGAGTGCTTCTGCAACAACGTCATTTGAGATAACCAAGGCTACAGCTACGGTTACGCCACCTACAGCGTTGACACTTACATACAATGGTGCTAATCAGACACTTATAGAGGCTGGAACGACAACAGGTGGAGATTTAATGTATAGTCTTGATGGAACATCATGGGTAAAAACACTTCCCAAAGGGAAGGCGGCAAAGACATACACTGTATACTATATGGTATCTGGAGGTGCGAACTACAATGATGTTGCAAAGAATTCAGTGTCTGTAACCATTGAGCCAAAGCAACTTACACTCACTTGGGGCGAGACAACTTTACCATATACAGGATTGGCACAGATACCGACTGTAGAGATAAGTGGTGTAGAGGGAAGTGATGATGTTCAAGTAACAGCTGCCACAGCTAAAACAGAAGTTGGTACAGGTTACACAGCTACAGCATCTATCTCTGGTGCTGCAGCAGCAAATTACAAGTTGCCATCGGTTGTAACACAATCGTTTGACATTACTCCGATAGATCCAGTTCTAACGAAAGCGCCTACAGCAAAGACATTGACATATAATGCTACTGCACAGAATTTGGTTGAGTCTGGTACAGCAACCGGTGGCGAGTTGATGTATAGTTTGAATGGTACAAGTTGGAGTGCATCGATACCACAAGGTACTGCTGCGAATAGTTATTCAGTTTACTACAAGATAGCAGGAGATGCAAATCACAACAGCACAGAAGTGGAAGGTCCTATCAATGTGACGATAGACCAGAAGACTATTGATGTAGAATGGGGAGAGACAAACTTCGGTTATGATGGTCAGGCGCATACACCTACTGCAACACTATCGGGTGTAGAGACAGTTGACAAGAGCTACGTATCACTTTCCATTGAAGGTTCAGGTACAGCGGCAGGTACATACACTGCGACTGCGACACTGCAGGGTACAAAGTCGGCCAACTATCAGTTGTCAACTGCGACAAAGTCGACATTGTTCTCGATAGGAAAGACTACACCTACTGTAACAGCACCTACAGTTGCCACATCGTTGGTATACAATGGAACCAATCAGTCGTTACTTGCGACAGCCGGTTCTACCAATGGTGGTACGCTGAAGTATAGTATTGATGGAGAAAGTTGGACTACCACAATACCACAAGCAAAGGCAGCTCAGAATTATACGGTATACTACAAGGTAGAAGGAAATTCCAACTATGCTGATGTAGCTGCGAAGACATTGAATGTTGCCATTGCGCAGAAGCAGCTTACAATCGATTGGGGAACAAAGACATTTGTATATGATGGTTCTGCGCACAAGCCATCACCTACAGTTACTGGAGTAGAGACAGGAGATGAGGTAGAGGTAGAGGTTGATGGAGAGCAGATAATTGTTGGTTCCTCATATCCGACAAAAGTGATATTGTCAGGAGCTGATGCTTCGAACTATAAGTTCGCTGCTGGTGCAGACCAGACGACATTTGATATAACCAAGGCTACAATTACGATAACGGCTCCTACAGCAAAGAGTCTGACATATAATAGTGAGGGACAGACACTTGTTACTCCAGCAACGGTTTCTGCTGGTACTATAGAGTATAGCATCGATAACGGCACGACATGGTCAGAGGCTGTCCCTACGGCTACAAATGCAGGAACATACAATGTATATTATAAGGTAACTGGTGGGGAAAATTACGATGATATTGCCAAGAATGGTCCTATAGCAGTAACGATAGACAAGAAAGAACTTACTCTAAGTTGGGAGAATACATCATTCGTATATGATGGTACCTCGAAAGTTCCTACAGCATTGCTATCAGGCAAGTATGGTACGGACGAAGTAGGTGTTACCGTCACAGGTGAGCATATAGATGCAGGCATATACACTGCTACTGCCAGTTCACTGACTGGGGCTGCAGCATCAAACTATAAGTTGCCAACTACCAATATAGTATCATTTGAAATCAAGAAAGCTACTCCAGCAGTTACTATGCCTGTTGCTGCATCCGACTTGGTTTATGATGGTATTATGCAAGATCTTATAGCAACAGCTGCGACTACTACAGGCGGTACATTGAAATATAGTCTTGATGGCAGTACATGGATGACGACTATTCCACAGGCTAAGGATGCTGATACCTATACAGTATACTACAAAGTAGAAGGCAACAGCAATTACAATGAGGAATCAGGCGGAAATGTATCAGCAGCTATTGCACAGAAAGAGTTGACATTGACATGGGGTAGTACTACTTCATTCATTTACGATGGTACACCGAAGAAGCCTACACTAGATTTCGCTGGTAAGGCAGGTACAGATGATGTGACAGTAACGGTAAGCGGAGAGCAGACAAATAAGGGTAGTTACACTGCTAAGGCAATACTTGGTGGTACAGCATCAGCAAACTATAAGTTGCCAGCAGATATTTCCTTGCCATTTACAATCACCGAAGCAAATCCTACTGTAACAGCTCCAGTAGCAAATACATTGACATACAACGGTACTGCACAGAACCTTGTAACAGCAGGATCCTGTGCAACAGGTACTATATACTATAGTACGGATGGTGTTGACGGTTGGAGTGACATGATACCTACTGGCAAGAATGCAGGTTCAGATTACGAGGTATACTATAAGGTAGAGACGACAGACGACAACTATGTTGGAGTTGCATCTACAGGCCCTATCTCAGTCACGATTGCAAAGAAGACAATAGGTATAGAATGGTCGAATACATCATTCGTTTATGATGGTAATCCACATAAGCCTACTGCGACAGCAACCGGTAAGGAGGGTACAGATAATGTGACAGTAGTAGTAGCAGGAGAGCAGACAGAGTCGGGCACAGCGTACGTAGCAACAGCAGTATCTATTGAGGGCGCTGATGTAGACAACTATGAGCTGCCTGCGACAGGACTTACGACTACATTCAGCATTGATAGGGAGCAAATAGCAAAGCCTGTCATTGATCTCACACAGACATTTATCTATACAGGTTCGGAGCAGACATTCTCTGTGCCAGGACCTTCAGATGCCTCAGGTTATACTATTTCAGGTAACAAGGGTACAAATGCTGGATTGTACAAGGTAGTAATTAAACTAGGAGACAACTTCTCTTGGAGTGATGGTTCAAGAGACGATATTGAGCAAGAGTGGTCTATAGCTCGTGCAGAAGTGACCTTGCCTAGTGCCGTGACATCGATATTTACTTATGATGGTACAGACAAAGTCTTAGAGGTTACGGAAAACGACAAGTACACCATCGGTTCAGAAAATGCGACAGTAATCAATGCTGGTTCGTACGACAGGGTAGTGACACTTAATGACAAAGTCAACTATGTATGGACAGATGGTACAGATGCATCTAAGACCATAACATTTACCATCCATAAAGCAAAGGTTGACTTGCCAACAGCTCCTACGACTCACTTTATCTTTGATGGTACGTTGCATGTTTTCGAAGTCAATACAAATAGCAACTACACAGTGGCACCTTCAAATGCTTCGGCTATTGAAACAGGAGATTATCCTAGAACAATATCACTCAATGATACAGATAATTATGAGTGGGTTGACAGTACTACGGAAGACAAGACAATAGTATTTAAGATTGGTACAGGAACGATTGAGGAGCCATCTATACAAACCGAGTATACCTATACAGGTTCTACCATAGTATTCTTGGCAGGTAGTGAGTACGATATTATCAATGGAGAAGGTAAAGATGCCGGTAAGTATACCGTGAAAGTTACACCTAAGAGCGGTGTTACTTGGGAAGGCGGTTCTGTAGCTTAGCTAACATACGAAGTAGAAATTTTACCTGCCAAGGTAGACAAGCCTACAGTTGTTCAGACAGAGTTTATCTGGAATGGAAGTGAGTATAATTTCAATGTTGCAGAGAATGAAGGCTATACTATAACAGGAGCGACAAAGGGTACAGAGATAGCAGACTATCCTGTAACCATAGCACTTAAGTCAAACTATATATGGAGCGACGATACATCGGCAGATATAAACGAGACATTCAAGATTAAGCACATAGTAATCAATGTTCCAGCTGCTGATGAAACAGAGTTCACATACGATGGTAACGACAAGACGTACAATATTCCTGATAATGATGCGTATGATGTTGTCAACAATGTTCAGGAATATGCAGGCAAGTATATAGTAAGTGTATCACTCAAGGATGATGTGCACTATATATGGAACGACAATACGAATGATACCAAGATATACGATTTCATAATCGCGAAGATTTTGGTTCCAATTCCAGTCCCGGAGTATACAACATTTATATTTGATGGCAGTGCCAAGACATTTGCGATTCCGCAAGATGAGCTAGGCAGGTACGTCATAGAAGATGAGAATGCGACAGGTACATTGGTAGGCACATACGACAGAACAGTAATACTTTGTGATTTTGTCAACTATGCTTGGGAAGATGGTCTTGCGGAAGCGACACGTACCATAACATTTACAATCACTACTGGCAGTGTGGAAAAACCAATAGTAGAGACAGAGCATACGTATACGGGTCTGCCAATTACCCTTGTTCCTGAGAATAATGCTTATACAGTAGCAGATGGAGTACAGACAGACGCTGGAGAATATGATGTAGTGCTGACACTAAATGAAGGTTATACCTGGGTAGGAGGTTCTACAGATCCAGAGGTAATACATGTGACAATTAATCCTGCTCAAGTTGCGAAGCCAGAGATAACAGTTACAGAGTTTACGTACGATGGTACAGAATTTGATTTCAACATTGTAGAGAATTCTGGATATACTATTGAGGGAGCTACAAAGGGAACAGAACCAGATGAGTACACAGTAAAAGTAACGCCAAAGAGCAATTATGTCTGGTCAGACGGCAGCGGAACTGATACAGAAACATATAAGTTCTATATAAACAAGATACAAGTAGCAGTTCCTGTAAAAGACGAAACCGAATTTACATACGACGGCAATGAGAAGACGTATACCATTCTTGCAAACAGTGCATATACGGTAACAGGCAATGTTCAGACTGGTGCTGGTAAGCATACGGTAAGTGTTTCGTTGAATGATGTTGTGCACTATGTCTGGGCAGATGGTAAGTCGGAAGACAAGACATACGACTTCAATATTGCTAAGGCGAAAGTTGAAGTTCCTGTAGTAACAGACGATGCATTTGCCTACGATGGAACAGAAAAGCTGTTTGTTATACCATCAGATCCAGAAAACCGCTACATAGTTGGCGCTACAAATGCTTCTGCGACTGAGGTCGGTGTTTACCCACGAACAGTTGCCCTTGCAGACAAGAACAATCACGAGTGGCCTACAGGAACATCGGAAGACTTGACATATACATTTACTATTACAGATGGCACAGTAGACGAGCCTGTAGTACAAGATACGTACACATATACAGGCATGCCAATAGTATTTGTTCCGCAGAGCAGTTTGTACAGTGTCGTTGACGGTACACAGACAAATGTTGGCGAATACACGATATATGTAACTCTTAATTCTGGTTATACATGGAGCGATGGCGGTACAGATACCAAGACATATAAGGTATCTATAGTTCCAATGCCTATAGAAAAGCCAGAGCTTGTCCCTGGCAAGTACACATACAATGGAGAAATTCATGTGTTCGACATTCCTGTAGGTCCTTACGTTATAACGGGAGATACAGAAGGAATGAATGCTGGAGAGTATACATTATCGTTGGTTCCTGATGCAAATCATATATGGTCGGACAATTCAAGAGATGAGTTGATGATTACAAATGTGATAGACAAGGCCATAATTGCTATACCTGTAGTACCTCAGACAACATTTATCTATGATGGAACGGAGAAAAAGTTCGAGATACCATCAGGTGAAGGATATGTAGTTGGTGAGGAGAATGCTAGTGGCACGGAGAGCAAGACATACGATAGGGTAGTATCACTGACAGATAAAGACAACACCATGTGGTCGGATGGTACTTCAGAAGATATAGTAATAACCTTTACTATTGGTGACGGAACAGTAGAAATACCTGCTGCAGGAGAATATACCTACACAGGAGAACCTATCACACTCATTCCAGAGAAGGTAGAGTATAAGGTTGAAGGTGGAGTACAGACAAATGCCGGCAAATATGAGGTAAAGTTGACACTTACAGCTGGCTTCAAGTGGTCAGATGGAACCAATGATTCCAAGATTGTAGTAGTGACGATTAATCCAGCCAAGGTTGACAAGCCAGTAGTTACAAGCGTTAGTTTCCCATACGACGGTGAATCTCATGGCATCAAGATTGCGGAGAATATTGCTTATGAGATTTCTGGAGATAAGGAGGCAACCGAGCCTGGTACGTACATAGTGATTGTGACTCTGAACCCAAATTATATTTGGTCGGATGGTTCAGATGAGGCTCAGACATACTCATTTGTGATTGAAGAAAAAGAAGAACCAGAGAACCCTGAAAAACCAGAGATGGAACGTCTAAGTGCATCGTACATCAAGCTTATGTGGGACGATGTCCTTGTGGTTGACAACGCAGGAAATCTATTTACATCATATCAGTGGTATAGAGATGGCGCTATTATTAATGGAGCCAACGAGCAGTTCTACTGTGAGCGAGGAGGAGTGAATGGTTCGTATGAAGTTATAGTTAAGACTACAGATGGTAAGGAGTACATCATAGGGCCTGCAGTTTATAAGCTACAGACTACAGCTCTTAACGTAACAGTAAATCCAAATCCAATACATACAGGAGAGGCATTCTCTATAGTGGTAGATGGGTTGTCTGAATCGGAGATGCAAAATGCGGTTGTAAGGATATATAGCCTGTCATCTGCAGTAGTATTCTCATCAGAAAAAGTAGAACATATAAATCAGGTAGTGCTCCCTTCTTCTGGTGCTCATGTAGTATCGGTAGTATCAGGAAATAAGAAGGCAACAGTGAAGATCCTTGTTGAGTAATCCAACGTAATAATAATATAGTAGGATGAACAAGATTTTAGGCATATTAATTATAGGGTTACTATTGGACGCGCCAGAAATGGCAAATGCCCAATGGAAGACTGGAGGGAAAACGAACAACGCTCTATTGTTTGGTGATGATCAATACATCAGCGGTTCATTGAGTGGAGGGTTAAGTTCAATATACTTTAAGAGTAGCGATTCTGACAGAAAGTTTGGAGGTGGAGGTTCATTTAATGTTGATTACAACCATTTTCTGAGCAATAACTGGGGTTTCTCGGCAGGACTTGGAGTACAGTTGAGTAACAGTACAGCATCATTGGATGGCACATTGAAGTATGATACCTATGACGAAATCAACAAGCAAGACTTCACGTATATCATTGTTATGAAGAACTGGGAAGAGCAACAGCGTTGTATTAACGTTGAGATGCCTCTTGGTGCTCTGTTCAGAATGCCGTTAACCTCAAGTCTCTCACTTGTTGCAGGAGCTGGTATGAAGTTGTATTTCCCATTCAAGACGAAGTATGAAGTAAAGGATGGAGAGTACGAGACCACGGGTTATTATCCAGAAACGAATGTGACGATACACGATTTGGAGCATCATGGTTTTACGATAGATAAGCCACGCCCAACGGGAGATATAGCGACAAAAGGGTTAGGATTCTCATTGTACTACGATGTGAGTGTTGTAGCAAAGATTACACCTAGTATATATTTATTCGGAGGTATTTACAGTTCGATAGGTCTGTCGGACATGGCAAAGAATCATGATGGAGCCATGTTGAATACAGACCGGACATATAAGAGCCTTATGGAGTCGGGGGTGATAGATAAGGTTAATCTTCGAAATATTGGTTTGCGTGTTGGCGTGAAGATACCATTAAAGCAGGGCTCAAAAAATAAAGTTTATAACGCTCCCTCTCGTAACTCATGGGGAAAGGTGAATTTCAAGTAGTAGAAACACAATATGTTGGTGTTTTAAGAAAAAGGGTGTAATGTCTCTGGTGGCATGTAGGTTAGTGGGTAAAAAAAGATGTACTTCCTGTTGCTTGGAAGTACATCTTTATTGTTTGTAGTAAGTTTTTTACCAATTATCGGTGCGGAAAGGAGATGCCAATAGACCATCTTTATTCATTAGGTTGGCGTCTACAGGGTTGTTGCTCCATGCGTAGCGTACTGCTACTGGTTCCTTTATTTCGTCGGCTGAGACTACTACGGTGTTTCCTTTAATAACAGCCTTTGCCCAAACGAATTTCTTGTCTGCACCGGCGATAGCAAAATGCTTAAGTTCTTCTCCATTGCGAGACTTGAGACCCTTGCCTGTTTCGGTGAAGGAGATGATTATCTTGTTGCCCTGAACCTTCATATCCTTGTAGCGTGGCCCTGATGCCTGAAGTTTAGACTCTCCATAAACCAGTTTTCGTGCGCCAAGAATGAGACGTTGAGCGATAGACTTTTTATCGAGAGGGTGAATATCATTCCATTCACCTACGTCGTATGTCGTAGCCATAGCTGTATTAGCTACATTCTGACCTACAGTAAACTGAGCCTCACGAAGACGTGCCCAATCTGAATCTACAGGCTCCTTTGTTAGCTCCATGTAATTTGGAAGCTGAACAAGTAGGAAAGGAATATTAGGCTTGTTGAGTACAGTTCTCCAATTGTTTATGAGATTTGTCAAAAGGGTACTATACTGGTTGGCGCGGCCTGCATTATTTTCTCCCTGATACCATACTACTCCGCAAACTTGATAATCGCGAATAGGGTAGATCATACCATTATATAGGCCTGAACCCTTTTGTTTAGTGTCAGCACGCTTGAATAGGTCTCTGTCGGCATTCATATTGAAGCCAATATTGTACTTCCATTCACCTTCTAGAGAGATAGTTTCGGCGTCACACTGAATCTTGTATGGCTTATCCTTAACTATCTCGCCATTGCCACCCATGGCTGTCAGCTTGAGGGTAACAACATTTTTGCCAGCCTTAAGTACGCCAGCAGGAATGTCATATTTGCGAGGAGGACCGAAATAAGCTGTTGTGCCTACAAGAGTGCCATTGACCCAAACGGAGTCGCAGTCTTGCATACGTCCCATGAAAATCTTAGCATGTCGACCGGCAGCTGCCTCTGACACATTTACTTCTTTACGGTACCAAATGGAGCCATGAGTGCTGTTTAATCCAGCCTCATACCAAGTATTAGGAACGATAGTTGTCTTCCACTGAGAATCGTCAAAGTCGGGTTTCATCCATTTGCCGCAACCCTTGTCTGTTGTCATCTCGTTAAGAGCAGCTACAGCCTCATTGTCTACGAGAAGATGAGGAAACTCCTTAAGATATTGCTGATCTATCCAGCACTCAATATCTGTACCTCCCTTAGCAGATGCGATGATACCTACTGGGACTTTGGTGTAATTGTATATTTCAAAGGCCATGAAATACTCAAGAGCAGCCCAATTCATAACTTCTGAAGATACTGCAGAATACCATTTGCCGCCAGGGTTGATGTCCTTCTGCTTCTTGGCTGGGGTGTCTTGATAAGGAACTTTGAAGTATCTCACCATGTGATTGTTAGATACCTCTATCTCAGGGAACCGCTCAGTGAGGCGGTTTACGGGAGTCTCTTGGTTAGACTGTCCGCTGAAGAGCCATACATCGCCTACAAGTACATCACGAAGAACGATGTTGTTTACCTCCATGATAAACGGACCGCCAGGGGTTTGTTTAGGCAGAGTGAGTTGCCATGTTCCATCTTGCTTAGTCTGGGTCTCGAAATACTGACCTCTGAATCTGACTGTTACCCATTCGCCAGGATTGGCCCACCCCCAGATAGGGAGTTCCACATTGCGCTGAAGAACCATCTTGTCAGCCACTAAACCAGGCAAGCGTACAGCAGCCTGAGCGACGAAAGAGGTAAGAATGGCGCATAATAGGGTGCATAGAACCCCTTTAGAAAATTTAGTCATAAACTGTTGTTTGTTGTATGTGAATCGGTTATTCGTTATTCGACTTTTTCCTTACGTCTTACAGAATTTACCTCCTTCACCTTGAGGATCTTCTTGATGAGTGTCTGAAGGTCGTCTGTATTATGTATATATAGGTATATTGTCCCTGAGAATACTCCGTCATGAGCCTCGAAATGTACAGAACGGATTTTTACATTCTGCTCGAATGATATGATCTTGGTAATCTCACTGACAATGCCTTGTCTGTCTATGCCCGAGATTTCAATTGCAACAAGATAAGATAATACCTTGTGTGATATCCATTGTGCAGCTACAATACGATTGCCCATGGACGACATGAGTTTTATCGCCTGTGGGCATCGACGAGCATGGAGAGTCATGGCTCCGTTTTCTTCGACATACGCCACTACGTCATCACCAGGGATAGGAGTACAACAAGGTGCTATGCCATAAGATTGTGTAGCTTCGTCGCTGAGAACGATATTTTTGTCCTTAGGCATTGGTGCTGGTGCTGGATCTGAGCTATCGTCCTCGTAATCGTCATCAATATTGTTGTTCTCTAACTTCTCTTTGCTGCCGAACGACAATTTCCACATCTTCATCCACTTATTTGGAGTCTTTTGTGGAAGATTTTTTTCAAAATTATTGAAATTAATTGACCCCTTACCTATTTGGTACAAAAGTTCCTCCTTTGAAGAGATGTGGTATGTGTCGAGCATTTTTTTGATTATGCTGGCATTTTGGGTCAGTTTTCTCTCTTGTAAGTAATCGTTCAGTAACTGTTCTCCTTTGGCAACTGCCTCTTTGCGTTCGGCGCGGAAAACTTCTCGCAGCTTAGTCTTGGCTTTTGCTGTGATGACGAAATCAAGCCACTCGTATTTTGGCTGTTGCTTTTCGGATGTGATGATTTCTACCTGATCTCCACTCTTTAACTCGCGGCTAATAGCTTCCAACTTATAGTTGACTTTAGCTCCAATACAGTGGTAGCCAAGTTTGCTGTGTATTTCAAAAGCAAAGTCGAGAGCAGTAGAGCCCACTGGCATCTTCTTGAGTTCGCCCTTAGGCGTGAAAATCATTATTTCGGAAGCGAAGAGGTTCAATTTGAATTCGTCAAAGAATTCAAAAGAATTGGAGTCTGCAGTCTCAAGCATCTGACGGATACTAGCTATCCACTTGTCGATCTCATTCTCTTCTGTTGAATCATCGTCCTCCTTGTATTTCCAGTGCGCAGCATAACCACGTTCAGCTATTTCGTCCATACGATTTGTACGGATCTGTACCTCAACCCATCTGCCGCTAGGACTCATAATAGTTGTGTGGAGAGCCTCGTATCCGTTGGCTTTAGGTGTTGATACCCAGTCTCGTAGACGATCAGGATTAGGACGGAACAGGCTTGTGAGTACTGTATATACACCCCAACATTGTGTCTTTTCATCCAATCCATTGTCAAGAGGCTCAAATATGATGCGCATAGCCAGAATATCATATATCTCCTCAAAAGGAATATTCTTGGCCTGCATCTTTCGCCAAATAGAGTATATGGATTTTGGACGAGCCTTTATAGTGTACTTGAGACCGCGTTTGTCTAGTTGCTCTTTTATCGGATTGGCGATACTGTCAATAATACTCTGATAGTTAGCCTCGTTGGTTTTAAGGTTCTCTTGGAGTCTGTTGTAAACCTGAGGGTGCTCATATTTGAGACTGAGATCCTCAAGTTCAGTCTTTACAGAGAACAGACCTAGGCGGTGTGCTATAGGAGCATAAATATAAAGTGTCTCAGCAGCAATGCGATACTGCTTGTGCTCTGGCATAGAGTCCAAAGTACGCATATTGTGGAGACGGTCTGCCAGTTTTATGAGGATTACGCGCACATCCTCAATCATTGAGACTAGAAGTTTGCGGAAATTCTCTGCCTGAAGAGATGCGTTTTGGTCTAGTACTCCCTCGAGTTTGGTCAGACCATCAACAATATTGGCTACCTTAGGTCCGAATAGCGATTCAAGGTCGGTAAGGTTGATATCAGTATCTTCTACAACGTCGTGCAGCAATGCCGCAACAACACTTGTTGTGCCAAGTCCGATTTCAGAGGCCACAATACGGGATACGGCGATAGGGTGGAAGATGTACAACTCTCCCGATTTGCGTCGCATTCCACGGTGAGCTTCATTTGCTATTTCAAAAGCCTTACGAATCAGAGCTTCGCCCTTGTGAAGTTGGGGACACCCCTCAATGAGATCGTTAATTCTTTTTCTAGCGATTTCTTCTTCCTCTTCCAATATGTTGATTGACGAATCTATCACGGTAATAATTGTTTAAAATAACATATATGCTATCGTATCAGGGTGACGGTTCCTTTTCGGGTAAAAGATACACCGCGTTCGTAAGCCTCAGCTTCGCAAATGTAGATGTAAACGCCCTCGGCTGCGTCGGTATTTCCATTTTTCCCATCCCATCCCTTTTCAGGGTCGGTACTAGAAAAAATGCGTCTCCCCCAACGATTCTATATTGATAAATTGTACTCCTTGATGGACTTGTATGCAGGCCTGAATCCGTCATTTGCCCCATCTCCATTAGGAGTGAAGGCATCTGGGAATCTGATGTCTGCTTCTGTTACAATGACTACTTCTGACGAGTCGGCATGTGAGCAGCCAGAATTTTCGTTGGTTACTATTAGTGCTATTTTGTATTCACCAGGAGTTTGAAACTGGTAAACAGGATTTTCGTCAAAAAGGCGAGTCGAAGTGC
>JAKSLC010000130.1 GCA_024401415.1 Bacteroidales bacterium
TTTGTTTGATAGATTCTGAAATAGTATTTATTTTGCGCGAAAATAAAGGTACAGACTACAAAAAATACATTCACAACATGAAAAAGCTATCGTTACTAGCCATTGCCATGACACTCTCTGCAATGGCTGTAGGTCAGAATCCGATGTTCACTCCCGTTTCCGATGAGAAAATCAATGCATCAGAGACATGGAAAGATGTTGACGATGTGGGAGACGGCTTGGAAGGCCATAAGTTGGACATCTACCTACCAATACAACAACAAGAATCATACAAGGTCATAGTAGCTATATATGGCAGTGCTTGGTTTGCCAACAATGCCAAGATTACCCCTATGACCTCTTTTGCGGCGCCTCTACTTGACGCCGGCTATGCAGTTGTATCTATCAACCACAGAGGCAGTCCAGAAGCCAAGTGGCCTGCTCAGATAAATGACGTCAAGGCAGCCATCCGTTTCGTTCGTGCCCACGCCAAGGAATATAAGTTCGACACCTCCTTCGTTGGCATAACAGGATTCTCTTCTGGCGGACACCTCTCTGCTTACTGCGGAGTAACAAACGGACAGCGTTTTGTCAAATCAGGCGAGGTAGAAGTTGACATCGAAGGCAATCTTGGCAACTGTCTCAACGAGAGCAGTTCTGTAGATGCAGTAGTAGACTGGTCTGGTCCTGTAGATATGCTACACATGGATGAGTGTGTACGTCCAAAAGACGAGAAGTCGCCAGAGGCTGTTCTTATCGGCAATAAAGACCCTCGTGAAAATCCTGATTGGGTAAACGTAATCTCTCCTGTTACGTTGGTAGACAAGGACGATGCACCTATACTTATCATACATGGTGATGCGGACCCAGTCGTTCCTCAATGCTTAGCAATTCATCTCAAGACAGAATACGACTACGCAGGTGCAAATGCCAAATTCATCAGCGTACCTGGAGGCGGCCATGGTCACCCAGTATGTTTCACTGCCCCATACTACGAGAAGGCAGTAGAGTTCTTCAACGAGCAGAGCAAGAAATAATTTATAGGTTATCAAGACAATACCAGAGACGTGCCAGATTGGTGCGTCTCTCTTTTTTATGTATCTTTGTGCCAAACAGAAAACGCAGATATGAAAACATTCGAGACAAAACTGGTAGTAGATGCCCTTCCGGAAGATATATATGCAGCGCTTACAAATAGCTTTGCTATAGAGTTGTGGACAGGATATAAGGCCGTTATGGAACCTGTTGAGGGCAGCGAATTTGAGATGTGGGAAGGAGACATCTGCGGACGTATAGTCAAACTAGTACCGAACGAGCTAATAGAACAAGAGTGGTATTTCGGGGAACAAGAAGAGGAATCAATAGTAAGCATCAAGATAATGCCCAGGGGGAAAAACAAGTCAACTATTGCGGTGACCCATACTAATATTCCGATTGAGGCATACGAAGATATAACAGAAGGCTGGACAGAGACATACCTTGCCTGCCTGAAACAATTTCTGGAGGAAGGAGACGACTAGAGAATAATCTCATTACCCGTCCAAGCCTGCACGCAACGGGAACCATACTCCTGTTGCCATATATTTACGGCATCCTCTCCTGTACAATGATTTACATACCACTTATTGACATTATACCTTTTAGATACCTCCAGACTTTTCTTTATTTCTTCTGTAGTACGACCCATCAGGTGGAGTCCACCGACGAAGGCATCAATCTTAGGTATACCCAGAACATCAAACACGTAGGGCAAGAGCAACTCTAATGTATGGTGCGGACATACGGCAAATAACATATTATGCCCATTGTGATCTGTAACAAGGGTAAAAATCTCGTCGCGGAAAGCATCGGGAGAGTAGACACCATTACGCAGCTGCATCAAGCGATCATTCTTAGGAGCATCTTGAGGAAGAGAGAATATCATTACACATTCACTTAAGTTGACCATACCGCTTCCCAGCCATGTAACATTTACGTCATCCACAGCCAACCATCCATTAGGCTTCTTCATAGAGCCACCAGAAGCGACGCTATACTTTGCTATAGATGCTAACTGATGTGCGTATACAGGAGGCGCACAAACAGCTGATTTGACGATATGAGCCACGCCACCAGCATGGTCATAATGTCCATGGCTGACTACTATTCCATTAAGAGTAGAGAAATCTATGCCTAACAGATCTGCATTATGGAGTATTTTATCTGACTGACCGGCATCCAGCAGCCATCGTTCGCCATTGACCTCCACAAAAACAGACAGTCCATGTTCGGACTTCAAATCCAAACATGAACTGTTATTCTCGATCAAGACCTGCGCGCGCATGGCCCTTAGAAAAGATTACGTCTCTTGAAGAAGATATACATCAACAAGCCCAAGAAAGAGGCACCTCCCAAGATATACAAGAAAGCATATTTCTCATTCTCCCAATAGTTAGGCACATTCATACCATACAAAGAAGCGATGAGTGTAGGAAGCATCAAGATAAGCGAGATACTTGTCAACGTCTTCATGGTCTGGTTGATGTTATTCGAGATCACACTTGAGTACGAATTAGACATTGAGTGGATAATGTTACGATATATGCTAGTAGTCTCCTCGGCCTGTTTAAGCTCAATCTCCACATCCTCCAGGAGTTCCTCGTCACAAAGATTACTAATAGTCTTCGTATGAGCCATACGGTAGAAGAGAATATCATTACCCTTCAAAGATGTAACGAAATACACCAAAGAGTTCTCCAATCTCTGCAGTTCCAAGATTTCCTCATTACGCACATTTTGCTGGAGGCGTCCCTCGATGTTCATAATGCGGTTATTGATATGCTTCAAATATTTAAGGAACCAGACAGAAGATGACAACATAAGCCTCATGACAAGTTCATAAGGATTAACGACATCCAACTGCTTACGAATGCTATATACAACAAAGTCGTCGACCATTTCGACCTTGTTATTGCACACCGTAACGAAAACATTATCCTTGATAATAATACCCAAAGGGACTGTGTTATAGTCGATATGCGACTCATTGCAACGGAACGGAACGCGAATGACAATAAGTTGCCAACCGTCCTCTTCTTCTTTACGAGGTCTCTCCTCTTTATCGTCGATATCGGACAAGAAAGATTCTGGGATATCCAGTCCATTAACCAGAAATCCGTTCTCATCATCATTAGGCTCTGTGACGCACGTCCAGCATCCTTCGACCCAATGATCAGAAACCTCAAACCCTTTATTATTTACATAGTACGTTATCATCACTGCAAAATTAACCTTTTACTTGTAATAGTGCTACACATGTCGGCTTTTCTTGCAAGCAATTAACAAAAAATGCGACAAAAAAGAGCATCGTGAAAATATGACAGACATAGAGAAGACTCGGCGTATACTCGGGATACACTCGGGGAAGACTCGGTTTGCTCGCAGTTTTTTTATTCTGGATGTATAATACGATATATGGAAAGAGACTTTTCTAGTTGGGTGGGGAGTACTAATGAAGAGAGATCTGGGCAATAAAAAAACTCGGCTCCCTGAAGAGAACCGAGTCTATTTTGACATCAATCAGATACTCTGAGAGAGTACCTTTAGTGGTAATTACTTACCGAAGTAACGCTGGTACAAGCCATAGAAGCCACGACCATGACGAGCCTCGTCCTTAGCCATTTCATGAACTGTATCGTGGATAGCGTCGAGGTCCTTATCTTTTGCATTCTTAGCGATACGCATCTTATCCTCACACGCGCCAGCCTCTGCATTCATACGCTTCTCGAGATTAGTCTTTGTATCCCAAACGACATCTCCGAGCAACTCTGCGAATTTGGCAGCATGCTCTGCCTCTTCCCATGCATATCTCTTGAAAGCTTCTGCAATTTCTGGATAACCTTCTCGGTCTGCCTGACGGCTCATAGCCAAATACATACCTACTTCTGAGCACTCGCCATTGAAATGTGCGTTAAGGTCCTTAATCATTTCAGCATCACAACCCTTAGCGACACCTATCACATGTTCTGTAACAAAATTGAGAGCAGCTGTCTCATCCATTACCTTGAACTTGCTTGCAGGCACCTTACATTGAGGACATTTCTCTGGCGCAGCATCACCTTCGTGAACATAGCCGCAAACTGTACAAATGAACTTTGCCATACTGATTTCTGTTTTTAAAGATTAATCTTAACTATATTGCAAATATAGAGTTTATATTTTATTAGTGACGTGAAATTTCAATTTAGTTTATTCCCAGAATACGGCATATCCATCTGTGCTTTACAGATTGCGGCATTGTTCAACGATTAATTGCTTGCGACCACTACTACTCGATTCAGGGCCACAGAATTGTCGTTCTGTTTATCTACATCATTTGCTAATGTACCATTTTCCAAATTGAATAGAACAGGTAAGGTAAAGTTTACTTCCATAGCAGGCTTACTAGGCATCCAACTTGGCATAGCATTTACCACGCGCAATGCTTCTTTATCCAAATCCTCTTGTACGCCCTTTGCGATTTGAGCATCCTTTACTTTGCCATCCTTATCAACAATAAACTGCACAAACACCTTACCTTGAACACCTTTATCGGCAGCAGACTTAGGGTATCTAATCTGTTGGGCAATAAACTTGTAAAGTTCTGTTTCTCCGCCAGGATATTGAGGCATCTGCTGTACAGCGGCTGAAAAAGATTCATTAGTTTTAGGAGCATCAGAGGACTTCTCGTTGTCCAAAACGAAATTGATAGGAACGGTATAAGATACAGCGACGCTGCTTCCTCTTTGCGATCCAGGAGACCACTTTGGCATAGACTTTACAACTCTTAATGCCTCATCGTCCAACGCTTTATATATGCCTCTAGCAATTTTAGCGTCTCTAACGTCGCCATTCTTGTCAACTATGAAAGTGACAAACACCCTACCTTGAATTCCCTTCTTTATTGCACTCTCTGGATATTTCACCTCAGAAGCCAAGAAATGTCTTAAAGCTTCATCGCCACCAGGATACTGAGGCATAACCTCAGCAACAATAAAGACCTTCTCGCCATCGATGTACCGTGTGTATTCGGATTGATTTATCTTATTCTCTACCAACCTTGACCCTTCACTCTTAGAAAAAAGAATAGATACAGAGAGTTCCAAAGACCTCTGCAAGTCTCCTTTTGCTGCGGTCCACTTAGGCATACTTTTTATTACTCTTACAGCCTCCTCATCAAACGCCTTTTTGAATGGATTTACAACACGAACTTGCTTGACAGTGCCATCTACATCAACATCAAAATTGACATTAATAATGGCAGTTACAGACTCCGATTGAGGATAACGGATATTCTCTGCGACAAATTTTGCCATTGCACTTGGACCACCTGGGAATTGAGGCACGGTATCATCGGTGTCCTGATCTTGCATATTAAGCAGATTATCAGTAATTTCGTCCTCAGTTACTATTCCGGTAACATCTTTATCTGCTGACACGTAGATAGTCTTAGTTTCAGCGAAAGCTGTCAAACTGATCCCGACAGCAGGGATTAGGTACAAAGACTTAACAAGTCCGCGTACCGATGACTTTTTGGAAAGCATCATAGTGATTCGATTTTTAAGTATACTGTGATTGAAGCCATTAGCAACAGAGTAGCCGCTCATGCTGATGGCCTTTTTAATTAAAAGCAACTGATATTCTTTGACATTTATGCCTCCTCTTAACGCATAGTCATCTGCCTGATATTCATGTAATGCGCGAAGATCGGCTCTAAGCATCCATATAGCAGGATTAAACCATTGGATAGAAGTCAACAAATCTGTGATAATAATATCCCATGAATGACCATAAGCGATATGACCCTGCTCGTGTAGTATAATAGACTTATAAGGCTCCTTCAGATCATCTTCAGAAAGGACGATGAAACGCATCCAGCTAAAAGGGCCGTGCTTAGCCTTATCAGAGATAATGATCTCTGTACCATCAGGGAGGAACTTTCTCACGCCCTTCTTAATTATTCTACTAACGGAAACAATGGACCAAACCGTTTTAGCACCTACGATTACAGCGCCCAGAATCATGATTATCAACAAAGCGAATTGCCACCAATCCTGAGTACTAGTTTCTTCAACAAGTTCAACGATTCCTCCATTCTCAAAATGAGCCATTAACAGAGGCCCCACTCCGACCTTCATAGTTGACACCTCAGTGATAGTAATCACGCAGAAAGGCAAGACAAAAGAGGCAACAGCTGTGAACAGAAGAATACACCTATTCACCTTATGAAAAGTCTCCTTGCTGAGAAGAAGCCTATAGAACATATAGAAGGAAGCAAGGAGGATAGCCACCTTCAATTCATATGACAAGATTGTGCTGATCATAACTGCGGAGTGTTAGTTTACAAAAAGCTAGTTGCCTTTCTTTACCTGCTCTATCAAAGCTTCAAGTTCATCGATAGAGATTTTCTCCTCTTGAACCAAAGCAGACACAGCATCCATATATGAGCCATTAAAGAAACTAGCCACCATTGAACTGATAGATGATTTGCCATATTCCCCTTTTGACACAATTGGATAATACTGGTAAGTGTTGCCATACGCCTTATGAGCCAAATAGCCGTTTGCCTCAAGTGTACGGACCATAGTAGACAAAGTGTTGAAATGAGGCTTAGGTTCGTCAAACTTCTCTAAGAGATCTTTAACAAACATTGCCCCTTCTGCCCAAAAGAACTCCATGAGCTCATTTTCTTTCTTAGTTAACTTCTTCATATCCCATTGATATTTCTTACACTTGCAAAGTTAACTATATTTTCTTCACATGCAACTATTTTTGCTAGTTTTTCAACTAAAAAATATAGTTAGTTAATTCAGACAACAAAAAAGGCGCGTAGAAACGCGCCTAAATATACTATAACAAACTATTTATCAACCATTTAACTGATTGCCCATAGCGACAAAATAGATATCCCGAATTGACACTACCATTTTGTCTATATTCATCTCTTCTTTAAAAATCAGAGAAAGTCTTCCTTTTTCCTCCTTTAGAGATGCTTTACGTCCATTCTGCTGCATCCAGTTAATCACACCAGCAAAGACAGGCGACTGGTAAAAAGCAGAATTAGGATCAGAGACGAAATGCAAGATGAGCTTTGACTTCTTCAAAATCAACTTTTCGACACCTATCTTCTGTGCCATGATACGAGAGTCGACAATCTGAAGGAGAGATTCAGCAGGTTCAGGACATCGTCAACGAGCAGATCAAGGCTGACCTTCC
>JAKSLC010000131.1 GCA_024401415.1 Bacteroidales bacterium
TAAGGTCTGCTTTTGCCTTTGCAACACCTGCTGCAATAGTACCTACGCCGCTCTCTGCTACGAGCTTGACGCTGACTGCTGCTGAAGGGTTGATATTCTTGAGATCGAAGATAAGCTGAGCCAAATCCTCAATTGAATAGATATCGTGGTGTGGTGGAGGTGAAATAAGTGTGATGCCTGGAATAGCATTACGTGTCTTGGCAATAATCTTATTTACCTTGAAGCCTGGGAGCTGACCTCCCTCACCTGGCTTAGCACCCTGCGCTACCTTGATCTGTAGCTCTTCTGCATTGACAAGGTACTCTGCTGTCACACCGAAACGACCGGAAGCAATCTGCTTTGTCTTTGAGCTGAGGCTTACACCGTCTACCTCTGTATGGTAACGTGCATTGTCCTCACCACCCTCTCCTGTGTTGCTTCGGGTTCCGAGCTTATTCATCGCAATCGCAAGTGCCTCATGTGCCTCTATTGAAAGTGCGCCGAATGACATGGCACCTGTTACGAAGTGACGTACGATGCTCTCTACTGACTCAACCTCATCAAGTGGTGTAGGTGTCGCAGCTTTCTTGAATGTGAAGTAATCTCGGATGAAGATTGGCTTCTCTTTCTCATCAACCTGTGCCGACCACTCTTTGAACTTCTTGTATGAACCAAGACGTGTTGCAATCTGGAGATTTGCAATGGTCTCTGGGTTCCAAGCATGGTCGATACCGTCCTTGCGATATGAGAAGAGTCCATTGTTCTTCAATATTGTCTTGTCGTCAACATCTACTGAATATCCTTCGTCATGGAGTGAGATATACTCTTTTGCTATATCACGGAGACCGATACCACCGATTGTACTCATATCTGTACCGAAGTATTTACGGAGAACGTCTTCTGATATACCGACTGACTCGAATATCTTGGCACCACGGTATGAACGAATGGTTGAGATACCCATCTTTGACATGATCTTCTTCAAGCCCTTGTCTACAGCCTTGATGTAGTTGTGCTCTGCTGTAGTATACTCTTCCTGGATCTTGTGGTCTTTAACCAGCTTGTCTAGGATAGCGAATGTCATATATGGGTTGATAGCACTTGCACCATAACCAAGGAGAAGAGCTGCGTGCATCACCTCTCGAATCTCACCTGATTCAGCGATAAGTGCTGTCTGAACGCGCTTACCTACACTGATAAGGTAGTGGTGTACCGCACTGACTGCCAATAGCGATGGAATGGCTGCGTGTTTAGCATCGATGTCTCGGTCTGTAAGGATAATGTAGTTTACTCCTTCGTCTACGCTCTCTTCTGCCTTCTTGCAGATATCATCAAGTGCTGCACGGAGTCCGCTTTCGCCCTTTGCAATATCAAAGAGCATTGGAATCTTGGTTGTCTTGAAGCCTTTATAGCGAATGTTACAGAGAATATCAAGTTCTGTATTTGTCAATACTGGCTGTGGAAGACGTACCATCTTACAGTTGGACTCATCTGGAGTCAAGATACCTGAACCTACTCGACCGATATACTCTGTGAGCGACATTACCAATTCCTCACGGATAGGGTCAATAGCAGGGTTGGTTACCTGTGCAAACTGCTGACGGAAATAGTTGAACAGTGTCTGTGGACGATCTGAGATAACTGCAAGTGGTGTATCGTTACCCATAGCGGCTACTGGCTCTTGGCCTGTAGTACACATAGGAACGACTGTCTTGTCAATATCTTCCTGACCGAAGCCGAAAGCTCTGAGTTTACGCTCGTAATCTGCTACTGCATTGTCTACCTTACGGCCCGACTTGAGTTTCTCAAGTTGGATACGGTTTGTAGAGAGCCACTGCATATATGGATGTTCCTTAGCAAGTTTCTCTTTGATCTCGCCATCATAGTAGATCTTTCCTTCTTGTGTATCGACAAGAAGTATCTTACCTGGCTGGAGACGACCCTTGCTTACTACATCGCTAGGCTCGAAATCGATAACACCTACCTCACTGGCTACTACCATGAGTCCATGCTTTGTGATGGTATAGCGACTTGGACGAAGACCGTTTCTGTCAAGAAGACCTCCAGCATAACGTCCATCAGAGAACATCAACGCAGCAGGACCATCCCATGGCTCCATGAGGATTGAATAGTATTCATAGAATGCCTTGAGGTCTTCTGAGATAGGGTTCTTATCGTTGAACGACTCAGGCACGAGAATTGCCATCGCATGAGGCAGCGAGAGTCCCGACATTGTCAGGAATTCAAACACGTTATCAAGGCTGGCCGAATCAGACATGTTTTCCTCTACGATAGGGAGTATATCCTTAATATCGCCAAGTGCCTCGGACGAGAGAACGCTCTCACGTGCCTTCATCCAACCACGGTTGCCTCGTACGGTGTTAATCTCACCATTGTGACAGAGGTAACGGAATGGCTGAGCGAGCTTCCACTTAGGGAATGTATTGGTACTGAAACGCGAGTGTACCAATGCTAAACCAGATGTGAAGTAGCTATTGCTCAAATCAGGGAAGAAACGCCTAAGCTGACCTGATGTGAGCATACCTTTATATATAATATCTTTGCATGACAATGAGCAGATGTAGAAATCCTCATCGGCAATGCGATTCTCAATCTTCTTACGAACACGATACAGGATACGATCAAAATGCTCCACGTCTTCGTCAGCAACGCCTGTAATAAATACCTGCTTGATATCAGGCATCACTTCTCGTGCTGCTACACCTGGAACATCTGGATTAGTAGGAACTGCACGAAGGTGCATCAAAGAAAGTCCTACTCGCTCTATCTCCTCTATCATCACCGAGAGAATCTCTGCCTGACGCTTCTCATCACGTGGGAGGAATACGAGTCCTGTACCATATTTACCCTTCTCTGGCACTGGAATACCCTGAAGAAGAATAAACTCGTGTGGAATCTGTACCAAAATACCAGCTCCATCACCCGTCTTGTCGCGTGTCTCAGCTCCACGGTGCTCCATGTTTTCCAGCACTCGAAGAGCGTTGTCCACCAATTCATGACTTTTGTTGCCATGTATGTTTACTACCATACCCACGCCACAAGCATCATGCTCATTTTGTGGATTGTAAAGCCCTTTAAATTGTGTAGTATTCATAAAACTTAACCTATTTACTTATATTTTGCTATTGAAGTGAGTGTGCATTTTTCATTTCAATAGTAAATAGCTTGATTTGCTTACAAAGTTACATATTGATATGACACAAACAAATAGAATGAAAGAAAAACTGCGAATTTTAACACGATTTAAGGGTACATTTACGCGTTACTCTTACAATATGTAAATTCAAATACAACTTTAAGAACAAAGTATAAGCAGATACATACGAATAACAGCAAACAAAAACCCCATGCCGTTTTTCACAACAGCATGGGGTATATCAAATTATAATAGCAATTTATTACTTTTTGCTCTTTTCGATGTTCTCTATGAACTCATCGAAGAATTTCTCTGTATCTGTCGGACCAGAACTTGCCTCTGGATGGAACTGACTTGAGAAGAATGGCAATGATTTATGACGAATACCTTCGTTTGAACCGTCATTAATATTTACAAATGAAGGTTCCCATCCCTCTGGTATTGTAGCATTGTCTATCGCAAAGCCGTGATTCTGACTTGTAATATAACATTGTGTAGAACCACAACGGATCACAGGGTGATTATGCGCACGGTGTCCGTATGGCAGCTTGTATGTAGTAGCTCCAGCTGCAAGTCCTAACAACTGATTACCAAGACAAATACCGAATATAGGTTTGCCTATATTAATAGCTTTCTTGATATGCTCAATTGTAGCTTTGCACATCTGTGGATCACCAGGACCATTAGAGAGCATCAAGCCATCATAATCAATCTGCGTAAAGTCATAATCCCATGGCACACGGATAACTGTAGTATCTCGCTTCAATAGACAACGGAGAATGTTGTATTTAGCACCGGTATCAACCATTACAATTTTATGCTTACCATTACCGTATGTCTTTGGCTCTTTGATACTTACCTGAGCAACAAGATTATCTTTATTAGGATCATGGAATTCTACATCCTGATCGTCTACTATAATCTTTCCAAGTATCGCACCCGTCTCACGAATATGCTTTGTAAGGGCACGTGTATCTATACCATAGATACCTGGCACCTTGAACTCTTTAAGCCAGTCGCTAAGACTCTCCTTGGCATTCCAGTGACTGTACTCCCACGAGTAATCAGATATCACAAGCGCTGTGATGTGAACTCTATCACTCTCGTAGAACTTAGGGAGCCCATTCTCGTCTTTATCATCTTTTGGTACACCGTAGTTACCAATGAGAGGATATGTTGATACTAGTATCTGACCAGCATAAGAAGGATCGGTCAATGACTCTGGATATCCGGTCATAGCAGTATTGAAAACTACCTCACCGGCTACCGACTTCTCGTATCCAAACGACTTACCCTCGAAGACTGTACCGTCCGCGAGTACTAGTTTTATGCTCTTGCAATCAGCCATTTCTATATGTCGATTATTGAAGTTCGTAATTTATTAGTACTCATCCCAAGACTTGATTGGCAATTCATCTACATCTATAGCACAGAATGCTCTGATATAGGCTGCAGCCAAACGCGCATTGGTGATAAGTGGAACATTGAAGTCTATAGCATCTCGACGGATTCTATAACCGTTATTAAGCTCATTATGTGTAAGATTCTTTGGTATGTTGATAACCAAGTCGAGTTTCTTTTCTCTAATCAAATCTATCACATTCGGCTTCTTATCCTCATCTGGCCAGTGAACAAGTGTCGTATCTACTCCGTTCTCACTCAAGAATCTATGTGTACCTCCTGTAGAGAATACGGTATAGCCCTTTTCTACAAGGAGTCGCGCACTATTCAAAAGCTGGAGTTTTGAACGAGCAGGACCGCTAGATATAAGGATATTCTGTTTTGGTAAACGGTGACCCACTGAGAGCATAGACTCAAGTACTGCATGGTCGAATGTCTCTCCGATACATCCTACCTCACCAGTAGACGACATATCCACACCAAGAACTGGATCGGCCTTTTGGAGACGAGCAAATGAGAACTGAGGAGCCTTGATACCTACATAGTCGATATCGAAGAGATCCTTGCTTGGCTTCTCAACAGGCAATCCAAGCATCACTCGAGTCGCTAGCTCGATAAGGTTAACCTTCAGAACCTTACTTACAAATGGGAAAGAACGAGAAGCACGGAGGTTACATTCAATAACCTTGATATCATTGTTCTTTGCAAGTACCTGCATGTTGAATGGGCCAGATATCTCAAGTCCCTTTGCAACTTGCTTTGCTATCTTCTTGATTCGTTTTACTGTCTCAACATACAACTTTTGAGGTGGGAATACAATAGTCGCATCACCTGAGTGTACTCCGGCAAATTCTATATGCTCTGAAATAGCGTAGGCTATTACCTCTCCATTCTGTGCAACCGCATCTATCTCTATCTCTTTAGCCTCTTCTATGAACTGAGAAACTACTACAGGGAACTCTTTAGATACATTAGCTGCAAGTGTAAGGAAGTGCGCAAGCTCCTCTTTGTTCGATACCACATTCATGGCAGCACCCGAGAGTACGTATGAAGGACGAACCAACACAGGGAATCCTACCTCATCAACAAACTTATAAATGTCGTCGATTGTTGTCAACTCGCTCCACTTTGGCTGGTCAATACCCAAAGCATCACACATTGATGAGAATTTCTGACGGTTCTCAGCACGGTCGATATTTAGAGGCGATGTACCAAGAATTGGAACGTTTCTGCGATGAAGTTTCATCGCAAGGTTATTTGGAATCTGACCGCCTACTGAAACGATCACACCCATTGGATTCTCCAAATCTATAATATCGAGCACACGCTCCTCTGTAAGCTCATCAAAGTAAAGACGATCGCACACATCATAATCGGTAGATACTGTCTCTGGGTTATAGTTGATCATTACTGAACGATAACCTTGCTGCTTGATAGTGTTGATCGCATTAACCGAACACCAGTCAAACTCTACCGAAGATCCGATACGGTAAGCACCAGAACCAAGTACTATGACACTCTTCTTGTCTCCCAAGTAGTTTACATCATTCTCAGTTCCGCTGTATGTAAGGTAAAGATAGTTTATCTGAGCAGGGAACTCACCCGCCATAGTATCAATCTGCTTAACTACAGGTACTATGCCACGCAACTTTCTGTCCTCTCTTACATCAAGGCTCTGCTCCTCCATCTTGCGGCTCGAATCCTTAAATACCAAACGAGCTATCTGGAAGTCAGAGAATCCATAAACCTTCGCATCTTTCAGCAACGATGTCGGTACATCTTTGATAGCATCGTACTTCTTGAGTTCCAGACGAATCTTGTGAAGGTTGTTGAGTTTCTCCAGGAACCACTTGTCTATCTTTGTGATATCGTGTATCTCATCAACTGTCATGCCCTTCTCCATAGCCTCCGCAATGGCAAAGACACGCTTGTCTGTCGGTTCAGCAAGTTCCTGGTTGATATCAATATTTAGTGGCTGATTTCCTACGAAGCCATGCATACCTTGACCTACCATTCGAAGACCTTTTTGTATTACCTCTTCGAAATTACGTCCGATAGCCATAATCTCACCTACCGACTTCATGGAAGATCCAATCTGCTTCGATACACCTGAGAATTTACTCAAGTCCCATCTTGGTATCTTACATACTATATAGTCGAGCGCTGGCTCAAAGTATGCTGGTGTAGTTTTTGTCACTGAGTTCTTAAGCTCCCAAAGACCATAGCCAAGAGCAAGCTTAGCAGCTACAAATGCCAATGGATAACCTGTTGCCTTTGACGCCAAGGCCGAAGAACGACTTAGACGGGCATTTACCTCAATAACACGATAATCTTCTGAATTTGGATCAAGTGCATACTGAACATTACACTCACCTACAATGCCTACGTGACGGATAATCTTTATGGCCAATTCACGTAGTTTGTGATATTCCGAATTCGAGAGTGTCTGCGAAGGAGCCACTACGATAGACTCACCTGTATGGATACCAAGTGGGTCAAAGTTCTCCATGTTACAAACCGTAATACAGTTGTTGTACTTGTCTCGTACAACCTCATACTCTACCTCTTTCCATCCCTTGAGCGACTCTTCTACGAGAATCTGATTTGAGTATGAGAGAGCATTCTCTGCTCGCTGTATAAGTTCCTCTCTATTATAACAAAAACCGCTACCC
>JAKSLC010000132.1 GCA_024401415.1 Bacteroidales bacterium
GGGGGGGGAGCGGGGAGGGAGCGGGGGGTGGGCAGGGCGAGAAGGGGGATGATAGTATAAGATACAAATATGAAACAGGAGAAGAGAACTATAAGGAGTAGTATAGTAGGAGATGGGATTATACAACAATAATACTTAGTCCTTTCTACATAAAGATATGATAAATATCAACCATATCAAATATGCATAGTTTCACAACTAACACAATTCAAGTGCTTTATACACAAAACAGACATGATATGTGCAATATGATAGGAATGATAATTTGTTTGTAGTAATTTTGCACCTACAAACAACTTATAAACAGAGCAGACTCTCACATTTGGCGCGTCGGATGTGTAAGTCAACTCAAAGTACTATTTTTAACATAACAATGACAAACAAAAAGTTTGGTGCAATTGCACTAGCGCTTTGCAGCGCACTATCACTTTCTCTCATCTCGTGTGGGGATGATGATTCTAATGAAGACAACAAATCGAGCCAGGCCCAATCACACAACGGACACCAGTATGTAGATTTCGGTCTCGAAAGCGGAACACTTTGGGCAACATGTAACATCGGTGCCAGTTCACCTTGGGAAAGTGGAGATATGTACGCTTTCGGTGAAACAGAGACTAAGTCTTGTTACGATTGGAAAACGTACAAGCATTGTAATGGATCTTCAAAGCAATTGACGAAGTACTGCTTATCGGAAGACGAAGGTATTGTCGATGGCAAATCTGAACTTGATGATATCGATGATGTAGCAGTTCAGAAGTGGGGCGGCAAATGGAAGTTGCCTACACGAGATCAGATATTTGAACTCCTGATAGATTGCTATTGGGTATACACAGACAAGTACAATGGCAAGGATATCCCTGGATGCATCGCCTACAAGGCAAAGTCTGAAAAGGATAAGGGAGTAAAGATTTCAAAAGGAGATAAACCTTCTTCTGAGTATAACGTCGCAAAAGATGTTCATGTTTTCTTCCCTTTTGCTGGAGAGTATTTGGATAACAAGGTTATTGTCAAAGGTGAATATGGCGAGTATCAGTCTCGTTCTCTGAGCTTAGGTGAGCATCAGTCGTATCTGTCATGGACATTGGGAGTTGGTGAGCAAGCTTCTGGTTATCAAACCTTTTCTAGAGTCATAGGTCGTGCAGCTCGTCCAGTGTGCGTACTGTCTGAGAAGTAGTTAAGTTAGTAAATAGAATACCATTTGTTTTTTAGGGTGTGTCACATATCGGCACACCCTTTTTTGTTCCATATATTATATAGGCATTCAAGACATTAGTATTTACTGGTTAGACTATATTCTCAAAACCAATTACAACTATCGTCAGCCATTATGAAGTATTAATTTTCAGCGATAGATACTATAGAATCATTACATTAAAAGAACTGCCATACACGAGGCGACCACTCTAACTTTGCCGCGTCAAAAAAAACAATAAAACAATGAACGAAATTTCTCAACAGTTACAGGGGCAAGATGTATGCTCTATTTGGATTTGGGTGTGTATAGCAGTAGTAATCGTAGTTGCTATTGGACGAGCAGGATATGAGAAGATCAAAACCTTCAACCACAAGCACCACATCATCCAATACGACCAATACAGTACAACAATAGAGGACGATGACGATGAGGACGAAATCACAATCTATGAATAACGAACACGAGTTTCTAAAGCTATTCTGCGTGACGATTACCGATTACGCCTCGTCGATGCTAGAATGTGGGGCATTAAGTTCCACCATAGAAGACAGTGTTCATCGCATATCCGATGAATACGGCATAAAAACAGATGTCAGCATATTACCAAGACGTGTTCTTATTGCCATTTGGACTATCGACCAAGAGCATTCCTACAACAATATCGGCAGGACGATCAAGCATGGCATAAACATAAGCAAAGTTGTAGAATTATCACAGCTAGCGTCAGAAGTAGAAGCTACACATATGTCCATCAGCGACCTGCAGGAAAAGATCCGATCGATAAACTCGGAGACTAGGATGAACCCCAACCTTGTCTTGGTCCTAACAGCGATGGCTAACGCATCGTTTTGCAGACTATTCGGAGGAGACGCCATAGCCATGGGCATTGTATTTGTTGCTACACTTTGCGGCTTTCTCATCAAACAAAAGATGTTGAAAAACAAATTTGATGGTAGGCTAACTACGTTTGCTTCAGCAATAATAGCTGCCATTATCAGTTCATGCGGAATAGCATACGGATGGAGCGAGACACCACATACCGCATTAGCTACAAGTGTATTATTCCTAGTACCAGGCATTCCATTCCTCAATGCCATGGGAGACATGCTCAGAGGACACCATCTATGTACAGTCAGTCGCATTGCCGAAGCCATCATTACGACTGCATGCCTTTCGCTAGGTCTATGCCTAGCAATGTTATTAATGAATATAGAATGGTAGAACTGCAATATCAAAAAAGCTAATTATGGATTTAATATTCAGCACTATTCAAGATGGAATATTCGCGGCCATTGCGTCCATCGGATTTGGCAGTATCAGCAACGCGCCATGGAAAACGCTCAAACATTGCGGATGGATTGCCGCTGTGGGACACGCTACAAGATTCCTGCTTATGTCCTTAGGGCTACACATTATATTTGCTGTTTTTGCTGGGGCTATATTAATTGGATATTTCAGTCGCACTGTATCGCAACGAACCGGAATACTATTTGAATCTATAGCATTCGTTTCGCTCTTACCCATGATACCAGGAATGTATGCCTATCGTACAATGCAGTCATTCATTAGTTTTATACAGAGTGCAGGATATGCAGAGAATGCGGCATCCATACAAATGATGAGTTATAATGCTTTAATGACCCTAGCCATAATCCTAATGATGGCTATTGGGGTTATGCTTGTGCCCAAAAAGCGTAGTCTGTGAAGCAGGCATCAGGAGAGATAGAACATGGTGACCATTTACAAAAAACGTACAACAACGAATCCGACTATGTGAAGAGTTGCAAATACGATGAAAATTTGAGAATGAGACGAAGATAGAGTTCGTAGGAGATGTGTATCTTGGGGAACAATTACATACGAAACTAGAGCTGAGTTAAATAAACATTGGACAAAATAATCCAGTTGATTGTTTGTTTAGTTTCTAATTTTTTATCATTATTGCAAACAGATACTCTTAAAATCATTACAGAATGAAACATACTTTCCTCCTATCTACGTTTCTGGCCGTTGGAATGATTGCCAGTGCACAACAGCTAAAACTGAATCCTGACAATATCGACGAGATTCTCAAGGCAATGACCTTAGAAGAGAAAGCAACCCTGTTGGTTGGCAAGAGCAGTCAGGGTGCAGTAGGTGCCAATGCCAATTCAGACGACATGATAGGTATGCACTCGGATATGGTGCCAGGAGCTGCCGGCACTACACAAGCCATACCACGTCTAGGCATTCCTGCGACAGTATTGACCGACGGCCCTGCAGGAGTTCGCATCAATCCTACACGAAAGAATACCAGTGACACATTCTACGCTACCGGCTTTCCTGTGGGGACAGCACTAGCCTGTACATGGAACCAAGAACTAGTCGAAGAAGTCGGCAAGGCTATAGGCAATGAGGTACTTGAATACGGCTGTGATGTACTCCTTGCTCCAGGCATGAACATCCACCGTTCGCCACTCTGCGGCCGAAACTTCGAGTATTACCGCGCAGATCCCGTTGTAACAGGCAAGACAGCAGCTGCCTACGTACGTGGCGTTCAGAGTCAAGGCGCAGGAACCAGCATCAAGCACTTTGCCGGCAACAGTCAGGAGAGCAACCGTACGGAAGTCGATGAGATTATCAGTCAGCGTGCGCTACGCGAGATCTATCTCAAAGGCTTTGAGATTGCCGTCAAGGAATCTGACCCATGGACAGTCATGTCATCATACAACCGTCTGAACGGCGTCTGGACACAAGCCGACTACGAACTGCTCACCACCATACTACGCGACGAATGGGGCTACAAAGGCGTAGTAATGACCGACTGGACAGGACAGCGCAATACCGCAGATCAGATACATGCCGGCAACGATCTGATGGAACCAGGCATGACCCAGCAGATAGAAGAGATTGTAGCGAAAGTGAAGAGCGGCGAGCTAAAAGAGAGTGACGTAGACATCTGCGTACGTCGCGTACTCCAATACATAGTCCGCACCCCACACTATCAAGGCTATAAATTTACCAACAAGCCAGACCTTAAGGCACACGCACAAGTCACCCGTCAGACAGCCACTGAGGGTATGGTATTGCTCAAGAACAACGGTGCTTTGCCAATCAGCACAGATCTTAAGGCATCAGTCTTTGGACTTACCAGCTATAACTTCATTGCAGGCGGTACAGGTTCGGGAGACGTGAACAAAGCATACACCGTGAGTCTGATGGAAGGCTTGAACAATGCCGGTTTGAAAGTAGATGAAAGTCTGGCAAAAGTATATAGTCAGTATCGTGACTATATGCGTGCCTGTGCCGAGGCCACCCTACCAGCATCATTCCCAGAAATGTTCCGCAGCTATACCTACGCTCGTTACATGACCGAGCCACAGATTGAGCAGAGAGTCATCGATCTACAGGCGAAGCAGAGTGACGTGGCCTTGATCACCATAGGCCGCCAGGCAGGAGAAGGCGGAGACCGTAAAGAGGCAGGCGACTTCAACATCACCGAGACAGAGCGTCAGATGCTTGTCAACGTATGCAATGCCTTCCACAAAGAGGGCAAGAAAGTCATCGTCATCCTCAACATGGGCAACGTGCTCGAAACCGCCTCATGGAAGGGATTGCCAGACGCCATTCTACTGGCATGGCAGCCAGGTCAGGAGGGAGGCAATTCGGTAGCCGACGTGCTAACAGGCAAAGCCAACCCAAGCGGCAAGCTCACCATGACCTGGCCAATAGCCCTAATGGACGTTCCATCAAGCCTTCATTTTGCAAGCAACAATGCCGGCAGCAACGATCCTATGTCATTCTTAGCTCCAAAGGGGCCAAAAGAAGGTTGGGACTACACCCCACATACCGAAGGTATCAACGTAGGTTATCGTTACTTCAATACCAACAATATAGAGGTTTCTTATCCATTCGGCTATGGCCTTTCATACACAACTTTCGCTTATAGCAAGCCTGTCGTCAAGGCTACCAAGGAAGGCTTCGAGGCACAGATTACCGTACGCAATACAGGCAAAACAGCCGGCAAGGAGGTCGTAGAGCTCTATGTCTCTGCACCTGCTGGTGGACTTGATAAACCAGCTCATGAACTCAAGGCATACGCCAAGACAAAAATGCTCGCGCCAGGAGAGAGTCAGACATTGACCATGAAAGTGACAGACTACGAGCTTGCTTCGTTCAACGAAGCAGAAAGCCAGTGGGAAGCAGCTGCAGGCAAGTACGCTGTCAAGTTCGGTGCCAGTGTAGAAGATATTCGCGCTACTGCCACCTACAATCTTGGCAAGGCATACACACAGAAAGTCAACGATGTGCTGAAGCCAAGCCGCAGCAAGTATTTTGGCAAATAAAATCAACAATCAATTTTACAAATAATAAACACGTGATTCAGTCCGTTATGGCAGCGATGGGCCTTGGGGCATCGCTTGCCAGGCGGGCAATTACGTGAGGGAGACCTTTTGTGATAAAGTATGAATCAGCAACAAATATCTATTTTATTGACTGCTATTACAATGATTATTGTAATAGTTGGGAAATTACATGCCGGTTTGACGAACACCGAAAACTGCGTCAAAGCCGGTGTAGCATTTTTTGTACTAGTTGCCAGTGTTATGTTATTCATCAATGAGAGGAAGAAAAAATAGTTATACTATCTTCTGATAAATAACTAGACCAATTTGTGAGGGTTACGGGATGTTTAGTATAGATATCAGAGAATAGGGAATATGTAAAAGAGAGAATTTTTTTCGAGGTAGGTAGCGGTTTGGCACATGATGGGATTTACTTTGCAGCGGAAAGAAGATATAGCAGGCTGCTTGGTAAGAGGGGTGAAGATTTGAGATATAGATGATAAACTATGAACTTTGATTGTTTACCTATTCGGCAAAGAGGTATTAAGAGGTATAATACAATTCAGATATTTAATATGAAAAAGAAAATACTTTTAGTTGTCAGTTTCATTATAATATTATACTTCACTTATCCACAGAAGGTAAATCTTCCATTAGGAGATCATTGCGACTACAACAAAACTTGCTTTTGGATGCCTTGGGGAGACCATATGCATAATGGAATAGACATTTTTGCTAAAACAGGAGATAGTATAAAATCTGCGACATATGGAATTGTTATTAACATCAGAAGAAATACTAAAATCGGAGGCAATACAGTTTCCATACTAGGGACAAAAGGACGAGTTTATTATTATGCGCACCTGAACAGTATTGATGTTTGCTTAGGACAATTTGTTACAGACAGTACTACGATAGGTACTGTAGGCAATACAGGGAATGCGATTAATACTCCACCACATCTACATTTTTCAATTTTTTCCTTTTGGAAACAAGGTATGGAATGTCATAAGGACTCAAAATATCCTTTCTATTGCTTGAACCCCATAAAAGAATTCTCATAAGCTCGCTAGATAAAACTACCAGAGACGATTGCCCTCATAGTCCCAATAGATTTTGGGGTCGAAGGTAAGAAATATGTGAAACTAGAATATTTTTTTTCGAGGTAGGTAACGGTTTGGCACATTATGGGATTTACTTTGCAGCGAAAAGAAGATAAATATTCAATATGGCTAGAGTAGAAATCAGATATAAATGCATTATGAAGGCTCGAGAGGCGTTGCGTAGAGACAAAACATCGCGATTAACTGGGCGTTCGGTATTCATAAAGAGATACTATGGGCAGTATAAGATTATAGGAGTGGAAGTAAGTGCGAAACAGAGGAGTTGCAGAGATTTGTTTACCGATGCGCAGAAATTAGCTTCTAAGGAGATGAAGAAGTGGAACAAGAAGAGGCATTGGGAGAGGAAGGCGAAGAGGCATAAGGTACATGGAGCGCACAGGATGGCTGTTTCGTGGTTTTATAAACTACTGAAGGAGAATGAGGGGAGGCTTGACGTGGCATTACTAGAGAAGGCTGAGAGAGATATGAACGTGCTGAGAGTCAATAGGAAGACAGGCACGCAAGTGAGGACGAAAGAA
>JAKSLC010000133.1 GCA_024401415.1 Bacteroidales bacterium
TTCTAACAGCATTGAAGATTTACTTGTTGCTGAAGCAAAGCTGAACAAGAATATTGATGAATACAACAAGCTTTTGATGGAACTTAATAATCCTGATGAAAAAATAGTTGTAGTTGATATTTGTTCTACCTTGCTTACCCTTCTTAGTTGTTACCATGATAACGCCGTTTGCAGCACGTGCACCATAGATAGCACCAGAAGCAGCATCCTTTAGCACCTCGATAGACTCAATATCTGATGGGTTAACGAAGTCGAGACCACCCTCGATTGGCATACCATCAACGATGTAAAGAGGATCTGAATTGTTAATAGTACCATTACCACGGATACGTACCTTTGGTGAAGAACCAGGCTGACCAGAAGCTGAAGTTACGTTAACACCAGCAGCGAGACCCTTAAGTGCATTCTCCATACGAACAGGAGCTTTACCATTAAGATCGTCTGAAGATACTTTAGCGATAGAAGCAGTAACGACAGACTTCTTTTGTACACCGTAACCTACAACGACTAACTCATCGAGTTCTGTGAAAGAATCTTTGAGTGTAAAGTTAACTATTGACTGACCATTGACAGGAACGAGTACATCATCATAGCCGATAAACACAACCTTAAGAGTTGCATCTGAGTCAGCTGTGATAGTGTAATTACCATCAAAATCAGTTGTAGTACCATTTGTAGTACCATCTACAACAACAGTAGCACCTGCTACAGGTTGACCGTTGTCGTCCAGCACGCGACCTGTGACCTTCTGTTTATTCTGCGCATTAACACTAATAGCGAGAACACAGAAGAGAGCCGAAGCCAAGAGCTGTTTGAAATAAATCTTGTTCATACTCATTTGTTAGATGTTCTTGATTCGTTAAATCTTTTCATAACATGTGTGCATCGAAATTCGATATCGCAAATTTGAAAAGTTGTTAATCCACACCCAAGAAATTTAGTATTCATTAATACGTCAGGAGCGAAAAACATATACGTCAAGAATACATCTAAATGAGCTAAACAAGTGATTTTCAGAGATTTTACTGACACGTCAGCAGAATACTCCTAAAAGAAAAGAAATGCAAAAGAGAGAGAAAAAGAGGAAGAAAGAATAGAAGAATCAGAAACAAAGAGTTTCTCATCGACAAAGAAAGACCAACCGAGAGTATTACTAATTGAGTGATTGATATATAATCTTGGATTAAGGCCTAAACGAGGAGTAGCATTAGAGATACCATCGAGAGACAACTGAGCACCAGGAATGATATGCGTCTTCTCTCTATGAAGCATAAGGTTCATCGCAATTTTTGCATTTACACCATTCTGAAGTTCATTATCAGAATAAGGGTATAGGTACTCTTCGACATCGGAAATATAACCGATGCCTGCATCGCAGAGCAGCATACCATAACGAAGCGAATAGAGAGCATCTGCACTATACTCCTTACGTCTATAAAGATTAGATTCGCTAATTTTAGAGTAAATACTGTTAACTGGTTGTCCGTACACTATTTCAGTACCGATTCGCTTAGTATACTTAGCGGACAACTGGATTCGATGACAGTCAGAAAAATTAAGAGAAGAATGAAGTTCGACAGACTTGACATTAAGCTTATTAAGCAGATAATCTACCATACTAGCCTGGACATACTTCTCATACATACTATGATTGTAAATCAGTGAAGCCAGGAAAGAGCTAGAAAAATAGTCGGCACGAGGAGACAAGACATACCCCTTGTAATATGATTTAGGCTGCATACCTCTAAAACGAGTCATATCGTACCCTAGCCCGATATAATGCAAAGGAGTGAACCGAGTAAGAGGGCTTACGATTTTGATATCACTACTCTGCTTATACCTCTCGACAGAGAAAGCCACAGCCAAGCAACTATTATCTGAAAGGCAGCGAGAAGAAGAGAGAGAAAGTGAAATATCGGAAGAGATATTATTAGGGCGAGGATCAATACGGCGGTACTCCTGCTTAGCATTAAAAGCGGCTTCTAGTCCAAGTATGAACTTTGAATAACGCTTAGACAAACCGCCAGAAACGCCATAACGACTAGAAGAGAGATTACCTCCGATAGTATCACCTATTACGTAAGGACGAAGGCGGTTGAAATCAGACGACTCATTATACAACACATCATATATATGCCCCCTACGATACAAGGCAGATCCCCAAACGGTAAAACTACTGCCATGTTTCTGATACGATGAAGCCTCTATGGAATAAAAAGCATCTCCACTACCTAACTCAGGAACGATGGTCTCAGAAACATCACGACGCAAGTCGGCATAAGCGCCGACCTGCGTCAGTGAATAATTGTGCCACAACTGCCTCAAAGAGGGATTGTGATATACTTCTATGGGACGATTAACATCCTGACACTCGTCGGCTATACCAGACAAGACATCAGTACTATCTACGGAGAAGGCTGAAGCTAAAGGAGCTATAGCGCATATCAGAGATGAAAAAAAGCCCATTTCTGCCTATTACTTAGATAGAAGTGTTGGAGTCTGCGCTGTAAGGAAATCAGCACTTGAATCGTTGGTATCCTGAAGTTTACGCAAACCACCTTCAGAGGAATCGAGAGACTTACGAATCACGCTCAATCCGAGTTGTGCCCTATTGGTATTAGTCTCATTAGAGTATGTATAACCAGCATCAATGCTTGCTGGGAAGATATTCCACTTCCACTTATCTTTAGGGCACATATTTACGCCATCGATAATCCAATCATTAGGAATCCAGTAAGCCGATCTAGTCATAGTCTTGCCTGTATTGACATAAGAATACTCATAAGGCTCATACAAAGCATACGACTCGATAGTTTCAGATTCAGGAATACGAGCAATAGCGATAGAGCGATTACCCTGAGTAGTGAAAGTCCAAGCAGCAGTAGCGGCGAGACTACTATACCACTTCTCTGCGTTTGGTACAGAAGGATTATCTATATCGAGAGAAGAGCTGGACGACTCATCGAAGATTTCGAAATCGGCATCAGACAAATTGATAGAGCCCTCGCCATTGATAAGAGAATGATCCTGAGCTTGAGAACAGATGATAAAACTCTGACCAGGATTAATAGGATAATCTGTACCCGAACCAGGGATTACATACAACACGCGCAAATTTACCTTTGTACCGCGCGGATTAGGTATATAATCGAAATAAGTATCACCTGTAAACATAGTCTCTACAAGAGCCAAACGATCTGCATACAACACATCATCAGAATTGTTAAAGACCTTCATGTAAGTATCAGCCACGTAAGCAGTACCCTTAGCATTAGGAGTTCCTGCGCAATAGATCTCTTCGATAAGGAAATCATTATTCTTTGGACGGATATAAGTAGCCACTTCTGTTTCAAAAAGGGCAGGAAGATCAACAGAGACGATAAAATCAGGATACTTGCCATAGATATCAGCCTCGAACTCAGAATGTTCATCTTTAAGAACAGCCTTTGCTTCATAAGAGCAATCGTAAAGGCCTTCAGCGAGTTTCACTTCTTCTCCCCAAAGGACAACAGTCTCGCGCAGAGACTTCATCTCCTTGAAAGTCAAACGAGCTTCATCTAAAGAGACTATTTCCGTACCATTAGGCGGTAAAATAGTAAAAGCGGAAGTATCAACACTTACCAACACGACTTCGTCATCTTCCTTACACGAGGCGAAACAAACGAGAGCCACGACAACTGACAATAAAAACTTTTTCATAACTATAAAAACTTCTTTCAGCAGTAAATAATAGGTTAAAATATAAGTATATTTCATAATCTGATTGAGCATTCCATACCGAAATATGGAGATGTATTTCTATAGACAGTGCTGCCTAAAATTTCATAACTAGGGGTATAATCAATCATTCGATTGGCAAACATAGAAATTGTTGCAAAGCTACGAAACTTCTTTGAGACCTTAAAATTGACATACACTGCAATAGGAATAGTATATGGCTGAACTTTATAGGTTCCAAAAACGCTTTCCAAAGGCTTCAGTAAAGGATTCTTATCAGACTCGCCCCTAATGTAAGGGTGTAGACTATCATCATCAACGGAATAATAAGCAATAGGATAGTTATCCTCATCAATAAGACGAGTCTTCACGAACAGAGTAGACTGGACGGTAGAAGAGAAGATAAGTCCATACATAGGGAGCTGGGTATCGCACAAGAGGCTAAGATTACACTGTTCATTCTCTCGACCACCTCGGCTCTTATACATACCCACATATTTCTCTTTGAGATTAACACCTGCCAACACGGTGCTAGGAGCCTCATAAAAAGGCTGCGAGTTCTCATAAACGCTCCTAAACCAAGCGCCATTGAAAACAAAAGACGATTTAATAGCATTAATACGAGGAGAGATATATTCGAACTCCACACCGAACTTATTCTGACGGCTACCATTAGTAGTCATCGTCAAATCGCGCAAAGTCTTCTCTTGAGAATAAGGGATATCAGACAAAACAGGCTTAGATGTCAAAGATGATCCATCAATAACCTTAGCATCATATTTATTGTAAGCGAAAGCCTTAAACGATTTAGAAGTGCGGAACCCGTCGGACATACGCTCCTCAAAATATGTTACCCAAAGGCGTCCCCATTCAGACTCGACATCTACCCTAGCCTCCCATTTAATATTCTGAGCAGGATGAATTGCATAATTTGTGACATCCTCTTTATATGTTCGGATATGAGCTATATTATACTCATGAGGAATCTTCTGACTATAATACACCAACTCAGAAATATCTACGAAATAAGGGTCTGGATAGAGATACTTCATGGTTGGCATAAGAGAGGTACGGCCATATCCGAGAGATAGAGAATAGCTGGCATTAGTGGCAGGCAAAGACCACTGAATATTAATGCGAGGATCGAGATAGAGACGTCCGGACATCACATACTTACGATTCAAGCCCAAGAGAGACGAAGAACGCAGACCAAGACGAAAGACCAACTCACTGTGTCCTACATTAGCTGTAACATAATCCTGCACAAACATTCCGAGAGAATTAACGGCAGGGATATCAGAATAACGACGAGGACGAGCCCTCCATTCCATCAAAGAAGGAGGAGCAGCTATATCAAAGACCTGACCATCGCCCCAGTTTTTAGCTATAGACCATTCGGCACCTGCTTTAACCTCATTACGCATAGACGCGATATTGACGAGCCACTCTGACGATGCCTTAACAGATGCATTGAAAGGATTACCATCTACCATATAAGAAGCATCATAGCTTGACAATAAAAACTTAGCATCCTGCTCGCCGGGTTCGGAAGATACAGGTGTAATAGATATGGTAGGCAGAGTAACAGTTCGGTAGTGCATCAACTTATCCCATTCGAGAGAAGAACTCAAGTTGACAGACACCTTTCTGAATAGACGCTGGGCATCTATAGACGACAACAAGAAACCGCTGGAAGCAGCCACTCGAGTATATCGGGTCTTATATTCTTCCACACCCTTTATATTAGCCTGAGGATCGCGCTTTATACGATCGATATTATTAGCTATATCTAAACTTGGCGTAAACTGCCAACTATAATCGAAAGAAGAGTGCTTAGAGGTCAGCCTGACCGAAGAAGTAATACGTTTATAATTCTCACACTCATTACGAGGATCGACCTGAGAAAACAAGAGAGAGGCATCGGCATTCAAGATATGGCTATCAGACAAAGAGACACCCTTACCCAAACTTACCAAAGTTGACTTCCCATCGGTCTTGAGCCTGGCATTAAGAGGCGTTGGACGGCGTATTTTCTTTACATTAACGACGCCACTTGTAAGATTGCCGTATTCAGCAGAAGGAATACCACGCTGCACCTCAACAAGTTCTATATCATCTGTAGAGACCTGACGCATGTCGACACCTATATCTACAGCCTCTCTTACGCTGGTATTTGCGTTTTCACCGATCATCATATTCGGTTGAGAATACTGCATATTAGCATTATTAGCCAGCGACACGCCATCTACGACAAACAACGTACCCAGAGCATGAGTATGATACCCGTCACCTTCAGATTCGGAACCATTAGCGCCTTTAGGTCCGGTTTCTCGCATAGACATAGCTGCGCTCTGACCCATATTAGGGTCCTTTGACAAAGCACCTGGAATAAGTTCCATCACATCGGCTAGCGAAGTAGGCTGAAGATGTTGCATAGCCTCTCGACTAATAGTAGACGTAGCACTCAAACGTTTACCCTCGGAAGCGATTACCCTCACCTCGGCCAAATGTTCGACCTTGTGAACTAAGACAACCGTATGATTGGCAGGAGCTGCGATATCGACTTCGCACGAGTATGGCTCATAACCTATATAAGATACAACTATTTGGTATTTAGCAGGTCTAAGATCAAAAAAGGCCACGCCATCCTCGTTAGTAATAGACATAGTAACACTTGAACCTTTCACGTATACTGGCACATCGTTTATCGGAGTATCATTCTCATCCATCACAACAACCCTCAACTGAGCTGCTTGGAGAATAGATGAAAACAGCAAACCAACTACGACTAAAATATATGATGATAAACGTGTCATTGCGTTACAAACCACAACGTGTTACGGAATTATAGTTTGAATGTTGCAATTAAGGGTGTATCTTTGTAAGCAAATTATAAGACAGAATATGGCGAAGGATCAAATACAGCTATCTGACCATTTTACCTACAAACGATTATTAAGATTTACTGGGCCAAGCATTACTATGATGCTGTTTTTATCAGTCTATGGCGTGATAGACGGATTGATGGTCTCGAACTTCGCAGGTACAGTACCCTTTGCTGCATTAAACCTCATTTGGCCATACGTTGCCATCATTGGTTCTTTGGGATTTATGCTTGGCACAGGAGGCAGCGCTCTTGTGGCAAAGACTATGGGAGAGGGCGATATCAAGAAGGCTCGAGGCATATTTTCTTTTCTTGTTTATATTGATTGTCATAGTAATCTGCAAGATTACCCATTATTTCATCTATTTTACCTGTTTCTTCCCCAACTTGAATCATATATATAAAAAGGTTTGGTAAATCTTTATACTTCTTAAAAGATTCTGAAAGTAACCTTCCTTTTTCTACTTCACTATAAACATCATTTAATATTTTTTTTAGTTTCTTATTTTCAATTTGG
>JAKSLC010000134.1 GCA_024401415.1 Bacteroidales bacterium
TGTACTTTCTTGACTTGAGTACAAAGTTAATAAAATGGAAAAGAAATACGGAAGAATACTAAATATATTCTTGTCTATATCGCATGTCTATGAAGCACTCTCGCATAATACAACTATTACTTTCTATTGAACATCCATAGCTACTCTATGGGTGCTCTATGGGTACACTATGGGTACACTATGGGTACTCCCTACCCACGCACACCATTATAATCAATATGATATTGATAGTATTTATTTGATTTACCAACTCTCACTAAACTCTGTTCTTTTCAAAAAATTGCAAGCAAGCTTACACTTCGCTTAGACTTCACATAGTGTTCACAATATGTTTCAATAGCTCAAAATAACATCTGCACTCAACATGCAGAACAAATCAGTTTTGACTCTTTTAAGAGTAGTTAGTTGTTAATTGAGATTCTTTTACGTATTTTTGCACTTGACAAATATTGCATAACATATAACACTGCAGTTAAATACATATTGGCTAAATGAAAAACAAACGATTTCTTGCCATTACACTTATGGCAGCATCGGCAATGAGCATGATTGCTCAAAAGCCCATGAAGGCTCCATCAGGGGGCAAGCAGATTAGCAACGAACTCATCGGTATTTTCTTTGAGGACATTAGTTCTTCAGCAGATGGTGGTTTGAACGCAGATCTTATCCAGAATGGTTCTTTCGAATATAGCCCTAGCGACCACGATGGTTGGGGTGCTGGTTCCAAGTGGCGTGTAGTACGTCCTGGACACTCTTTGGGCAATCTCGAGGTAAAACAACAGAATCCTATCCATCCTAACAATCCTAACTACATGCGTCTCATGATTGAGCGTACTCGTAAATTCTACGACTACAATGGTTGGATTGGCTATGGTATTCAGAACGATGGCTGGGAGCCTGGCATGTCTGTTAAGGCTGGCGCTAAGTACGACTTCTCTATCTTCGCTCGCAATGTTGCTGGCGATGCTAAGGATGTTCGCGTCGTTCTCGTTCAGCCTCAAGGCTGGGGTCAGGACCCTAAACTCCTCGGCGAGTTGAATATCAATGTAAATTCTAGCGACTGGCAGAAATACGCTGGCACAATCGTAGCTTCTGAGGATTGCGAAAATGCTGTTCTCCAAATCCTTGTCCTCACAGTTGGTGAGATGGATGTAGATATGGTATCTCTCATGCCTCAAGACACATACAAGGGTCACGGCATCCGCAAGGATCTCGCTGAGACTCTCGAGGCCCTCAACCCTAAGTTCATGCGTTTCCCTGGCGGTTGCGTAGTTCACGGTGGCGGCGACGGCTTCTGGAACACATATCGCTGGAAAGAGACTGTAGGTCCTAAAGAGGCTCGTAAACAGCAGAAGAACACTTGGGGCTACCATCAGTCAATGACTATCGGTTATTTCGAGTATTTCCAACTCTGCGAGGATATGAATATGGAGCCTGTTCCAATTCTCCCTTGTGGCGTTAGCTGCCAAGGTACTAACGGTGGTTGGAACATGTACCCTACTCAAGCTCAGGACGTGAAGCCTATGAGCGAGATGGATGAGTGGGTAAATGATGCTCTCGACCTCATCGAATGGGCTAACGGCGACGTAAATACTAAATGGGGCAAGGTCCGTGCAGAGGCTGGTCACCCAGCTCCTTTCAACCTCAAGTACCTCGGTATAGGTAACGAGGAGAAGATTTCTCCTGAGTTCGAGGAGCGCTTCAAGTACATGTACGCTAAGATAATGGAGAAGTATCCTAATATCATTATTGTTGGTACAGATGGTCCAGGCTCTCACGCTAAGGCTAAGGCAGAAGACCCAGATGGAGACTACGAGAATGGCTGGCGTATCGCAGAGGAACTCAACATGCCTATCCTCGACGAGCACTACTATGAGCCTCGCGATTACTTCATGAAGACTCGTCAGTACGATTCTTATCCACGTAACCGCAAGACTAAGGTATACCTCGGCGAGTATGCTTCTAAGGACAAGAAACTCATCGACGCTTTGGCTGAGGCTCTCTACCTTATCCACGTCGAGAGAAATGGCGACGTAGTTGCTATGACTTCATACGCTCCATTGTTTGCTCGCAAGAACGCTACAAACTGGAACCCAGATTTGATTTACTACGACAACAACAAGGTATTCCCTACATGCAGCTACTACGTTCAGCAGATGTTCGGTCAGTCGTCTGGTAACTACTACTATGGCGATTGTGTAAAGATTGAGAATGCAGACAAGAGCGAAGGTGAGGGCATGCTTCAGGAGCAGTCAGTAGTATTGAATACAAAGACTCGTCAGCTTTTCGTTAAGGTATGTAACGCTACTGCCAACGAGAAGAATGTAAGCATCAACCTCTCTCGTTTCAGCGTTAAGGGTCAGGCTACTAAGACTACTCTTAAGGGTCAGCCAGAGGACGAGAACAACTTTGATGTTCAACCTATAGCTCCATCTACAGAGCAAATCAAGGCTCAGAAGAAGATGAATATGAAGCTCGAGCCTTATTCGTTCGTAATGTTGACATATCAGCTCTAAGCTGATATAAGCATAATCTCTAAGGAGGCTGACCCAACATCCGGTCAGCCTCTTTTTTTATTTTATCACTCCCCCAAAAAAGAGTAGCAAATACGCCCCAGGATAACCATCTATCAATCCTGTGTCCACCACAATAACGCATAACAAAAAGGACAATTGCTATAAACTCGCAATTGCCCTTTCATCAAATATGTACCAACTATAATAAAATTATTTCCTATTCAAATTCCCTATTACAAATATACCTTCCGCTCGTTACCTTTTTCTTCCAATTTTGTCTCTTTTCTAGTGTACTTAAAACTTCTATTACCTTCATCTGTTAAGTGTTGCGCGACCAAATTCGCTAATGCGACGCTGTGTGCAGGAGAGATTTATATCAACTATTTGTTCCTCGTTTGTCTATTGTTACCCTTAAAACAGCGAAAAAGTTTCGTCTATTATGTTAAAACACATACGTTGCGCTATTTTTTATGAGTAAAAAGCCGCTTTAACTCGTCGAAACTCTCATTGACAGACTCTAAAATGATTAACTTCGCGTTATAAAAAATACTTTCAATGGCTAGATTCAAGCTTCTCATAGAATACGAAGGAACAAAATACAATGGCTGGCAAGTACAAAAAGGCCAGAAATCTATTCAAGGAGCATTCTTCGATGCTTGTAAAGCAATATTCGGAGAAAAAGCAAAATTCGAGTTCTACGGGTCTGGTCGCACCGACTCAGGTGTACACGCTTTAGGTCAGATTGCACACTTAGATGTACAGACCAACCTACCAGTGGAAAGAATACGAATGGGGCTAAATGACAACCTGCCATCAGACATCAATGTCCTGAATGTAGAAAAGGCAAATCCCCAATTCCATGCCCGCTTTGACGCGGTAGAACGCAGCTACGTATATATTATATCTAAGAGACGTTCTGCTTTCGGGAAGCAGAATATATGGTGGATAAAAGACCGCCTTAATGTAGCCAATATGATAGACGCCTCAGAATCTTTCTATGGCAAGCACGACTTCCGTTCTTTTACCGACCGGGATGCAGAAACCGATACAACACTGGTAAATATCAGTGTAATGGACATCCACGAAACAGACGACCTCATCGTTATCCATATAGTCGGTTCTCACTTTCTGTGGAAGATGGTAAGACGTATTGTTGGCACGCTAGTAGAAGTTGGACGTGGCAACCTTCGCGAAAAAGACATCGAACAAATGCTTCGCACATTCTCCCCTATACCAGCTAAACTTACTGCCCCTCCATCGGGGTTATATCTTGAGCACGTATATTACAAAGGAGAACGCATAATACGTGGAGCAAAAATAGTTCCTACTATACTACGATTAGCATAATATAGAAACAGCTCTGTTCGTCTCCCGCAAAAGCACGTCTATATATACAAACAAAAAAGTCGGCATGCATATACAGCTTGCCGACTTAATATTATGTAGCTATACCTTCGTTACGAATTTGCCACTGTATAAATGGTTTGCGTTGGGAATGCAAAGTTCAACCCTGCCTCATTAAATTTCTCCAATATCGCCATATTGATATCACTCTGCACTGCAAAATAGTCTCGATTCTTCCTGATGTAGTATATGAAAAGAATATTCAATGAGAAGTCGCCATAAGAATTAAACGTAGCACTACCCTCCTCCGTGATAATATCATCGTGTTGTTTTTTCAAATCATTCAATATCTCTATAGCCTTTCTCATCTGCTCTGGAGTAGTATCATACGTAAGCCCCAATTGAAGCTTTATTTTACGTGCTGCCTCATTAGAGATATTCTCAATCACCTGACTAACTGCTTGCGAATTTGGGATAACCACAACTGTTCCGTCCAAAGTCTTCATTCTGAAACTACGTAGTCCAATCTCAAATACATCACCAACATTACCGCCAATACGAATACGGTCACCTACCTTAAACGGATGATCTGTATAAATTGTAAAGCCACCGAAGAAATTACTCACTGAGTCTTGAGCAGCCATAGCCAAAGCCAAACCACCAATACCAAGACCAGCAATCATAGCGCTCACATCGTAACCGACATTATTCAGGGCAATTACGATACCCATTCCCCAGACAACATATACCAAAACACGATGCAGCACATTGAGAATATGAAGTTCAATATTAACCTTCTTCTTTACAATCTCATCCATGATGACATGCACGACACCCGATAAAAACCAAGTGACATTAATTGTCATCAATCCTACATACAGGTTATCCAAAACAGAGAAGAACTCTTCTTTAAGCGACAATCTATGAAGACCAATATAAAAAGCGATAAGGACCACCATGAAAATGAATGGATGCTTAGCATGCTCCACTAGTTTGTCGTCTATTTGCGTCTTTGTCCGCTGGGTGAACTTGAGTGTTATTATACTAAACAGCTTATATATCAACTTACTCAAAAACAGGCCTATAGATATAAAAATAATGCACCACATCCACTGATTAAGTGTACTGCCCGCAAAACTTGTATCCAAAGCTTCAAACTCCAACAAGGATAATGAATCTAACTCTGACATATCAATTAATTCTTAAGTGTATTAAATAATGTACAAATATACATAATATCCATAATATCCGACTACCCCATCGTATTGACTACTATTTTTTGATTATCTTTGTCGCAATAATGCAATTCATAAAGCACTGATTTAAAATGCAGCAGAAAATAATCGTTTTGGATTTTGGCGGTCAGTACGCACACCTCATTGCCAATCGTGTTCGTCGACTTGGCGTTTTCACAGAGATTCATTCCCCAAACTCACCTGTAGAAGAACTTGCTGGAGCAAGCGGAATTATCTACAGTGGAGGTCCTTCAAGTGTTTATGCTGAGGATGCCCCTGAGTACAATCCAGAGATTCTATCTATTCCAGTTCCAAAACTTGGTATTTGCTACGGTCATCAGCTTATTGCGCAACAGCTAGGCGGCACAGTCAAGCCAGGGAAAGTAAAGGAGTATGGTATAGCTGACCTTGAGCTTGGAGAGGCTTCACATCCATTACTTAAAGACATTCCAGCTTCATCTCCTATGTGGATGAGCCATGGTGATGCCGTTTCTGCCCTTCCAGAAGGCTATCGCATCATTGCGTCAACAAAAGATTGTCCTATCGCTGCAGTTGCACTTGACGAAAAGAAAATATACGGCATACAGTTCCATCCCGAGGTAACACACAGCAAGTATGGTATGCAGTTGCTAGACAACTTCATCAGCATCTGTGGTTGCGAGCGCAACTGGAACATGAAGAGCTACATGCCACTTATATCTGAGAAGATTAAGAGAGAGGTAGGCGACCGCAAGGTATTCCTCCTTGTTTCTGGTGGCGTAGACAGCACAGTAGCTTTTGTACTTCTAAACAAGGTTCTTGGCACAGACCGCGTGCTTGGACTCCATATCGACAATGGTATGATGCGTATGGATGAGAGCCAGAAGATCATAGAGTTCCTCAACGCATCAGGCATGAATAACCTACGAGTTGTTGATGCTACAGACTCGTTCCTATCACGCCTCGAAGGTATCGTTGCTCCAGAAGAGAAGCGCAAGCGCATTGGTGCTACATTCCTCGTGGTTAAAGACGAGGAGATGGCAAAACTGAATCTCGACCCTAAAGAGTGGATGATTGCACAGGGTACAATCTATCCAGATACAATAGAGAGTGGAGGAACCAAGAATGCAGACCTCATCAAGACGCACCACAACCGAGTAAAAGAGGTAATGGACCTTATGGCACAAGGTCTACTTCTGGAGCCACTTGCAGACCTATACAAAGACGAGGTACGCATGCTAGGCGAAGAGTTAGGCATTCCTCACAACCTTGTATGGCGACACCCATTCCCTGGACCAGGTCTCGGCGTACGCATGCTATGCTCTACCGGCGAGGGCGAATTTGCATCAAATGCAGACGTGCCAGGTCTTGCAGAATACCTCAAGGAGCACAATATTGAAGGCGTAGTTCTTCCTGTCAAGTCAGTAGGTGTACAAGGTGATGGTCGTACATATGCACAACCATTCCTCCTCACAACAAAGAATCTGACATGGAAAGAGTGTGAGAAATACAGCACAGAACTTGTTAACCGTTTCAAGGTTATCAATAGAGTTATCTGGCAAGTAGGTACAGTATCAAACGAGATGCCAAAGCTAGTAGCTCAGTATGCAACAAAAGATAAGTTTGACACTCTCCGCAAGTTTGACAACATCTGTACAGAGTTCCTACAGAACAACGACCTCTACGAGAAGATTTGGCAGATGCCAGTCGTTCTGACGCCGCTCAAGGTATCAGATAAGCCATGTATTGTCATGCGCCCAGTAAATAGTTCTGAGGCCATGACAGCCAACTTTGCAGAGATAGACCAAAAACTCCTTGAAGGGCTATGGGGTCAGTTCCAAGCCGATGGTGCTGGATCCTTGTGGTACGACGTCACACACAAGCCTCCGGGCACGATAGAGTGGGAGTAATTCAAGGCGATTTGACTGCAATTCTCCACGGAAATTTTAGCTAATATTTAAGGCGTTAGGAGCTTGATAGTTCTTTGT
>JAKSLC010000135.1 GCA_024401415.1 Bacteroidales bacterium
GATGATGGGTATGAAGATGCAGGTGTATGCTGAGGGTATTCCTTTCAATGTCTATGCCGGAGAAGATATCGTATTCCTTCATGGCGTTCTCGGTGGTAACAAGTACTGGATTGAAGAAGTTAATAAAGAAACACAGTTTGGCGTTGAGAAAACAGAGACTGGTTACCAGTTCTTTGTATGGTCAAATGTTCAGGATAATAGCGGCGAGTTATATGCCATCCCTGCTTCTGTATACGAGAAGATGAATAAGGACGAGTTGACAAATGGCGTTGAGGCTGGCTATATCGATGATAAGTATTTCGTGTTGAATTGGGCTATGGCTGCTTCTGGTGAGATATCTTTCTAGGACGGTCTAACTTATGAGGATATCGCATTCGAAATGAACCCAGACCTCGGTATGGAAATCGGTATGGTTATGGCTAATCATTCTGTAATTGTCAATATACCTAATTTCAATCCAGAGGACATTGAGAACATGCTCGTTAGTGTTACTTTGATGGATATCAATACTTATACAGAGGAAAATTTGGTTGCAAGTGGTAAGGTTGAGCCAATGGAAGATGGTTTCATTATCTCTACAGATAACACCATGTCTGATAAGTTTATCACTATCATGATGGGTGATAACACTTATTTTATCTATGTATACTCTTTTGAGTAATAGACACTTTTTCATATAACCTGCGGACATCTGTATAGAGGTCTTGTCCGCAGGCTTCTTTCTATCGCGAATAATTCATCCCCCAAACACTACTAAGTATCAACATTTCCTACGAATTATCTATAATGGAGAAGACGCTTAGATTTTTATTTTCGTTGTGCATACTGTTCTGCACTTTCGTATCTTTATCTTTCTTGACTTCTTGTCAGGACGACGATAAGGATATCCAGCAAGAATATGGGTATGTGCAGTTTAAACTTTTCAAAAGTGCATCAGCACCAACTGCAATCAATAAGGTAGCAAGATTGGAGTATCTTCGCGATGCTCACAAGATACGCGTCTTAATGCAACACAATGGTCTTGCACTCGAGCAGACTCTTGTTCTTAATGCCTTCAATGATGCTAATGCCGAGTATGGCTTGCGTAGCGATAAGCTTAAACTTATGGCAGGTGACTATACCATAGTCGGTTTCTATCTATATGACTCTCTCGACGAGGAACTTCTTGTCGGTAGCGTAGATGGTAGCGATGCGCAGTTTAGCGTCCTCCCTAATGGAATGCATGTTCATAATCTCTCCGTGGATGCCGTAGGTCATGGTACGGTCAATTTTGTGTTGACAAAATCTATTGATAATTCTATATTGAAATCGGCTGCAGTCGAGGGCGAGGGCATTGAATATTTGTTCTCTGATATTAAGGCTGTCGACCTGGTAGTTATGAATCAGTATAGTAAGGAACAGATTAAACTCTCAAAACTACCTGTAACACACAATCGTATTTACACTCCCATAGAAGGCGCAGATCCTTCAACTCACGTTACTCATTTCATAAGCGAATCTATCTCCATAGATTCTGTATTCACTCTTCGTGCTGGTACCTACTCTATTGTAAGGTATATTACTTACGCTGATAAAGCAGCGAAGAGTGTCCTCGGTGCTCAAGAGTTAGTTAAGGATGCCGTTCAATTCCGTGTTGCTGATAATGTTCAGCAAAAGGATGTAGAAGTGCCAGTAAAGGTTAATACTGCAGCCGAACATATTAAGGATTATATAGCCCTTCGTGCTACATGGGAGGCTCTCGATGGACCTCACTGGACGTATACAGGCGAAGCTTGCGCACCTGGCAGTAACTGGAATTTCGAAAAGGATATTGATATGTGGGGCGATCAGCCAGGCGTAGATTTGTTCCCTAATGGTCGCGTCAATATGCTTTCTCTAATAGGTTTCGGCGTGAAAGGTTTCGTTCCTGACGAAATCGGTCAGCTCACAGATCTCGAGGTATTATATCTTGGAGCTCATGATGAGATGATTGGTGGTCATATTCAGCAGTTGTTTGCTAAGGGTACGAATAAGACGGATCTCCACGCTCTTCGCTATGATTATCACGATCAGGTTCTCGCACGTGATACTCGTCAGTTCATGAGCGACCCACTTCAAGAGGCTATAAATGCTGACCCTAAACAGCAGCCTATCAAATCTTATGCTCGTAAGTATCTTTACGATGTACAAGGAGGTAGGATATCTAATCATGTAGAAGGTATTAGTAAGGCGATAATGCGTCTCACTAATCTTACACAGTTCTACATCGCCAATTCCACTATTACATCTGAGAATTTTTGGCAAGAGATTAAGTCCGATTCTCCTTTTTATGCAGAGCGTAGTTCTCTCTCATGGAGCAATCTGAAGGCGCTCACAGATCTTGAAATATACAATTGCCCAAATCTTACAAGTTTGCCAACCGATTTTATCGCAAATTTACCAGAGGTACAGGCTGCTAATCTTGCCCTCAATACCGGTATATCCCCTGCTCAGATTAAGGCCGATTGGGAGACAATAGCCGATGGCCCTGCTGGCGCAAAACTGCAGCTGCTCTATTTGGGTTATAATAATATCGAGGAGACTCCAGATTATTCTCATTTGTCGAAGATGGTAAAACTGGGTATGCTGGATCTTGTTCATAATAAGATTAATAAGATACATCCTTTCGGTAAGGGCGTACAATTAGTAAGTTTCTATCTCGATTATAATGCTATCCCAGAATTGCCTTTGGCTGACGATGGCTTCTTCTTCGGGTATAATGATGTGGAAACTTTCAGTTGCTCACACAATAATCTTACCAAAGTGCCAGATATCTTCAATGCCAAGAGTGTCTTCACTATGAAGAGCGTAGATTTTAGTTTTAATGATATCAATGGCTTTGAGGACCCGGAAGGGTTCCATGGTATTAATGCTAGTACAGTCAATCTTGGATATAATTGCCTTAAATCTTTCCCTGCACCTTTGTTTAAGTCGGGCTCTCCAATCGCTTACTTGATTGTCTCTGGTAATGGTATGACGGATTTCCCAGAGGGTGCTATGACTGGACCTAAGAGTATGTATCTTCAGAGTTTGGAGATTCAGTTCAATAACCTGACTTCTTTACCTGCAAAGGATTTCTACTCTACTAATGTTCCATATCTATATGGTTTGGATCTCAGTTATAATTCTTTCTCTTCTTTCCCTTACGCTCCTCTGGATTGTAGTGGTTTGACAGTTCTTGCTGTTCGTCATCAGCGTGATGCTCAGGGCAATCGTACCTTGCGCGAGTGGCCTACAAATATTAGCCGTTGTGCAAGTCTTGTCGCTTTGTATTTGGGCGGTAATGATCTTCGAAAGATTGATGATACAATATCTCCTTTTATCCGAGTATTCGAGATAAAGGACAATCCAAATATCAGTATCGATTTGAGTTCTGTATGTTCTTATATCGCTGCAGGTTACTATACTTTGTTTTATGATCCTACCCAGGATATCCGTGGCTGCAGTTATCTGGATTTGGAGAATAACTAATATGTGATGCATATGAAGAAGTTTTACTACATATTTTCCTTGTTGACTATCGCTCTCTGTGTATCTTGCTCGGATGACGATGATTCTATCAAGGGCTTTAGTTTTGAGAAGCAGGAGATTACTCTCGGTCCAGAGGGTGGAAGTGAAAATGTCCATATTCTCAGCGATAAGCCATGGGTAGCTATCGCTAGTGATCCTTGGGTTAGTATATCTCCAGCTAATGGAGTCGGAGATGTCGATTGTATGGTGCGTGTCGATAGCTCGCTTGTTAATACTGTCCGTAATACTGTTATCAGATTCTCTATCATTGGTGAAAAGGATCATACAATAAATGTTTTCCAAACGGGTTTCAAGAGCGCCATCGCTACTGATTCTGTGTCGTATCATGCAGCGTATTCTGCTCTCCCTGGTAAGCGTAATACTAGTATCAGTGTGACGGCTAATGTCGACTTTAATGTACTCATCGATTATCCGGAAGGTGATGATGATTGGTTGTCTCTTCGTGATTTCGATTTCAATCTCGATCGCGGCGCTCGACCTCGTACTTCATCTTTGGTGTTCGATTGGAAGATGAATACAAGAAATGTAGAGCGTACTGCTACTATTCGTTTCGTGCCAAAGGACGAGAGCGTTAAACTGGAATCTCCAGCTTCCGTAACTCTTACTCAGTATCCTGCCCCTACTATCGAGGATAATCGTGCAGGCGACTCTCTCGCTATACTTCTCTCTTATCAGCAGTTGGGTATGGATGCTGTTTTCGATCCTACAGAGAATATGCGAAACTGGGATTTTATCTCTCTTTGGGAGCGTACTGATAAGGATCTTCCTTGTCCCGAGGCTATCGGTCGTGTTAAGTCCGCAACGTTCTATTTTATTAATACAAAGGAGTCTATTCCTCATGAAATAGGTTGTCTCACATATCTTAAGACTTTGGTCGTTCAATCAAATGTCAATACAATGTTCTTGAATATTAAGCTGGGAACTGAAATTTGCGACCTTAAGTATCTTAAGAATCTGTCTCTCTTCGCTTATGGATTGATCTCTCTTCCTAAAGAGTTCGTAAATCTTGGCGCTACTTTGGAGTCTCTCATTCTATCCGATAATAATTTTACCGAGATTCCTTCTGTTCTCACGAAGGAGAATTTTCCAAAGCTTAAGCATCTTGAGATGAATGCTTGCCGTCGTTGGACTTGTACTGATCTTCGTCAAATGTCCGATGGGCGTTATACAGATGGCCTAGGTCTTTATCTCAATACTAATAAGGCAGACCAGATGGATCAACTTAAGCGTCTGTTGTTGTGGGATAATCTAGAGTTCCTTCGCCTGAGCTATAATTATTTCGAGGGGTATATTCCTGATTTTAAGGTTGGCGAAGATGGGGTAGAGGCTTATACTGAGGCAGACGCGGCTCTTCATGGCGATACTATCAATTATATAATTGGTAAGCCTAAGATCTTGCCTAACGCTTATATGTTTAGTATCAACCTCAATTATCTTACTGGTTCTCTGCCTGATTGGATTCTATACCACCCTCACCTGTTGGAGTGGAGCCCTGAACAGTTGATATTTAATCAGATGGAGGGTGGCCGTAATTCAAAGGGTGAGTTGGTTCAGTTCGATAATGCTCCTACCGATTTCGAGTATTATTTCCAGGCGTACCCTTTATATCGTAGTAAGTTCGAGTTCAAGGATGAGGTAACTGATTAATTTGGTTATTATGAATATGAAGAATTATATATTGCCAATATTCTCAGCAGTAGCTATGGTGTGCATATCTTGTAATGATGGAGATATCATCACTCCTGCAGAAGAGGGTAGTTATATTGACCTAAAGGCAGATGTCGCACTTCAGGATGCTATTAGTGGTCAGATGATGGTGCGTATCGCTTCTGCTAATGTCGATAGGTTGTCATCCCTATCCGCTATACTTGGAGAGACGACTGTCGAGGCTCTTTTCCCTACAGATTCGCGTCGAGTCGCACAGTCTCGTGATGCAGGTATGGATGAGTGGTATCTTGTCCGTTTCTCGGAAAATGCAGATATGCATGCTGCTTATTGTGCTATCGCATCTCTTCCAGGGGTTAAGGCTCTTCAACCTAATCGCCAGATAAAGACAGATCTTAAGTATCGTGGTCGTAAGACTATCGTAGATGTCAATAATAGTCTTAAGTCTGCTTCCGTAGGCTTTTTCAATGACCCAGGTCTGGCTCATCAGTGGGGGTATATCAATACGGGTGATTATTCGTTCGCTAAGTCTTGGGCTCCTGTCTTGGCTGGCGCCGATGTTAATTGCGCCGAGGCTTGGCCTTTATGTACGGGAGACCCAGAGATTATCGTAGCCGTTATGGACGAGGCTGTCATGTATAGCCATCCTGATTTACATGCTAATATGTGGGTGAATGAGGCAGAAACCCAGAATAGTGATGTCGATGCTGATGGTAATGGTTATGCAGGCGACCGCTATGGTTATAATTTCAATGCTGATAATAGTATCCTTTCTTGGGATGGTACAAATGATGTGGGGCATGGTACTCATATCGCAGGTACTATAGCTGCTGTCAATGATAATGGTATCGGTGTTAGTTCTATTGCTGGTGGTGACGCTACTCATCCTGGTGTGCGTATTATGAGCGTGCAGGCTATGTCTAATGGCTATGGCTGTACTCTTGCTCAAGAGGCTCGCGCTATGAAGTATGCTGCCGATAATGGTGCCGTTATTCTTCAGTGCTCTTGGGGGTACAATTCTTATCTCGCTAATGCTCTTCTTGGATATACGCCTGGTCCTGCGTCAGAGGAGGAGTGGTATTCTCTCTATCCTCTCGAGAAGGAGTGTATAGACTATTTTATCCATTATGCCGGATCGCCTAATGGTGTTATCGAAGGCGGATTGGTTTTTTTCGCTTCTGGTAATGAGTATGCCGCTTATCCTGCTTTCCCTGCTGCTTATTCTGAGTGTATAAGTGTAGCTAGTATAGCTGCTGATTATACTCCTGCAACGTATACTAATTATGGTTCTAATATCACCCTATGTGCCCCTGGTGGCGATGGCGATTATTATGGTGCTGTAGGTGATAGTCAAAGCGATTTTAATGTCAATATCGATCAAGGTCGTATACTAAGTACTCTCATAGATGGCATAAAGCCTGTTTATGGATATTTCGAGGGTACTTCTATGGCTTGCCCTGCAGCCGCAGGTGTGGCAGCGTTGGGCCTCTCTTATGCCGCTCAACTTCATCGACATTTTACAGCAGCTGAGTTTAAGGAGCTTCTTATATCTACTTCTCGTAATGTAAATCAGTATCTGTCTGGTGAGAAGTTGTATCATTATAATCATGATGTTAATGGTTCTCCAGCAACTCTTTTGCAACTTGGTGATTATCGCGGTAAAATGGGTAAGCTGGTTGACGCAGGTGCTCTTCTTCGTGCAGTGCAGACTGCAGGTGCTGAGTTCACTATGCCTAATATCATGACTTCAGTCAATAAGTCTGTTTCCCAATCACTACATCATGTCTTCCCTGGTGTCTCTTCTTTCTCATGTAATGTGTCTAAGTCT
>JAKSLC010000136.1 GCA_024401415.1 Bacteroidales bacterium
GGTTTCGATGTGTGTGTCAGGTGATTACGGGATAGGTTAATTTTTGTAAAGCCTCCCCCCCGGCCCCTCCCCCAGAGGGAGGGGTGTTTGCGGTTGGGGAAATTTGGGTGTTTTTAGGGATTGGATTTTTTGATTCTTGGATTCTTTGGATACGGAATATGCTCCGTATGTACGGTAGTGGTATACTCGAGGAGCACTCGGGGAAGTCTCGGGGAACACTCGGGTTGCTCGCAGTTTTTTTTGCCTCGGGTGGGAATTGTATGGTTGTATTAGTTACTTTGCGAGTTGCTTTGCAAAGGATTTGGTAATTGACAGGATATCTTCGCTATATGCGAAGAGCGTTTTTTCGCCTACACCTTTGATTTTTGAGAGAGAATCGTAGTCGAGAGGCATTAGCGATGCGATAGAAATCAGCACTGCATTACTGAGAATCATGAATGCTGCCTTTCCTTCTTCATCGGCCTGACTGTTGCGCCATCGACGGAGATCATCGTATAGTTTAGGATTTTTGATGTCGTCGGCAGAAGATGCGGACATTTTACTTTTTGACGACTTACGTTCTGACCCAGACTTGAACGTACTCAGAATAGCCTCTGTCTTGGCCTTTAGATACGTTGACACAGAGAAACCCTGCTCCATTATGGCTTTAAGGGTTTGCTTCTTGATATTAAGTTCTGCCTCCAAATCGGTGCGGTATCTATCAAGACGAGACTTGAGTTCCTTATTATCCAGCACGACATTACTACGGCTCAGCAAGCTATCGTAGGTAGAAGACATCTTCTGGCACATATACTTTGCGCCATTAGAGATACGATCGAGAAACGCGGCATCGGACATTATATCGGCAGGCATAGCGGCGACAAACCGTTCGGCGATATTATATACCTCTGTTGTTGCGCACTTAGCATAAAACTTAATTTCCATGAGAGCCTGAGGGTACTGAGAATACAAATACTCATCAAAGAGACGTTCGACCATAAAAGACAGACGCTGGAGTTCGGAGAACGACATAAGTTCCACTGCCAAAGAACGGGCGTACTCAGACTTAAGAGAACTCATGCTCTGCTTATCGACGGTATTTGACAACTGTTGGGAGATAAAGAGAGACACATTAGGGTCGGTCATTACAGAACGCTGGCTAAGCATAGAACTCAATATTAGTCCACCCAAAGTACGGCAACGAGACAAAGCCACATAGACCTGACCATGCGCGAAAGAGGCCTGAGCATCTATAATAGCCTTATCGAAAGTAAGGCCCTGGCTCTTGTGAATAGTTATAGCCCAAGCCAACCTCAGAGGAATCTGGCTAAACGAGCCATCGACCTGCTCCTCTATCTCCTTAGTATCGGGATTGATGACATATTTAGCATTCTGCCACTTTTCAGGAACAACCTCTATTACCTGACCATCATCCAACGATACATTCACCTTATCGGCCTCCATGGCAGAAACCTTACCTATTCGACCATTATAATAACGATGCTGTCCGGAAGGATCATTTTTCAAGAACATAACCTGAGCGCCCTCCTTAAGGACGAGTGTCTGATCTGCGGGGAAACTCATTTCCGGGAAATTACCCTCGACAGAACACTTATATACTCTAGAATGACCACGAATCTCGGACAACTTACGCTGATTAATATTATCTGCCTGAGCATTATGGGTTGACAAGCGAATATAACCATCATCCTCCTTGATATCAGACTCAGGGCAATAACGTCTATTCAGCTCATTGATAGTATTAGGAGAGAGATTACCTATTCGGACATCATTAAGCAGAGACAAGAAATGAGCATCAGTCTGACGATATACCTTCTGAAGTTCTATAGTAACATAGCGAGTCTGAGACAAAGCCTTAGAAGCGAAAAAATATGGTGAAGAATAATTTGCAAAAATTATATCACGTTCCTGTTCGGTTACCACAGGTGCAAGCTGCTGCAGATCGCCAATCATAAGAAGTTGCACGCCTCCGAAAGGCTGATTACTACGACGGATAAACTTAAGATAAGCATCCACGGCATCGAGGAGATCGGCGCGTACCATACTAATCTCGTCAATAATCAAGAGATCTATGGTACGTATGATATTCATTTTCTCCTTACGCATAGTAAAATCCCTTTTCAGCTTAGAGCCAGGAACAAACGGTCCGAAAGGCATCTGAAACATGGAATGTATAGTAACGCCGCCAGCGTTGATAGCTGCCACGCCAGTAGGAGCCACAACGACCATACGTTTAGGGCAATGTTCGCGGAGACGCTTAAGAAAAGTGGTTTTACCAGTACCTGCCTTACCTGTAAGGAAAACATTGACGCCTGTAGTAGTCAGGCACTCCCATGCGAGTTCTGCTTCTGGGCTTGTTTTGAATGTATTAATTGTCTGTTGCATGACACAAAGGTACAGATTTTTGCGGAAAGTGGTCTTACCCTTATTGTGAAGAGTTCTTATTTACTTGCTATTTTTCTGGTAGACCATCCTATCATTTTCTGAGCCAGAAATAGATTTATTCCAACAATTACAACTCACAGAACGACACATGTTACAGGAGCGGTTTTGTTTGTGTGATTGAGGATGGGTTGTTGTATGTTGTGGAGAAGAATAAATAGAGCATTAATAAGTATATAGTGGCAGGCTTGAACCTTGCTTTTAGCAGTGGCGTAGGCAGGAGCCTACGCCAAACGGGGGATGAGGAATTATATAAAACTTAACTATTCAAATATATTCATTTTTCGCAACTAACCCAATATATTGTAGGTTCATCTTTTACGCTGATATCCAGATACTCACTGTTTCTAGCCAAAATAAGAGTATAGTCGCCCTTCTCAATGCCTGTTATCTCAGCTGTGACATCAACCATACACTCACACTCGGCCACTTCTCCTTCTTCGCTTTCTGTCAGGGTAATAATATTTTTGTCCGTATCAAGAGTTGCGCGAACTACAACCTTTGCTCCACAAGATAGCCAGGCATTAATATGCTTAATGGTTATCTCTCCTGGAGTTGATGAAGGTGTGATAACAATCAATTCTCTTGCACCTTCCCCATATTCTTGCTCTAACAAATCTTGCTCAAGCAAATCATTCTTGCATGCGCCTACGTTATAGCTCACCACCTTTAATGGGAGGATTGCTGACTGCTTGTTTTCGCTTGGATCTTCGTTCTCACAAGCCACAAAGATGCTTAGTACAAACACTAGAAGCATCAAAAGTGTTTTTTGTTTCATGGCTTTATAGTTTTGTTATGACTGATATTCTAATTCTGATGTCCCATACGCGAAGTGTCTGCTTCTTTATGCTTTTTCTCTTTGTATGATCCGATTCTGACTGTGAAAGATGCCTGGTATGTTCTCCAGTTGTTCCACATTTCCATACTGTAGTTCTGGTTTTCTATCCTGTCGTCCATAACTACGCTCGCATTAGTGATATTACTCACTCCTAAGCTGGCTGAAAGTATTTCTTTTGGACTAATCCACTTGAAAGATGCGTTGACATTGAACATATTGTCAAGATCGTACACTCCTTGTATGGCTTTCGTCTGATAATAGGAACTGACAATAGCCTTCACATTTTTTCTCGGTATGATATTAGCTGATATAGTCCCCGAGAATCTGGCTGAGATCTTCTCTCTGTCGAATGCAATTCCGTGAAAATCGTCGGTCTTCCAATACGCCTTCATGATTGCTGCCGAGAGATTGCCATTCACTACATTGGCAATATTGAAACTTCCCGAAGCCATAGCTCCTCTTACTTCATAACGGTCAATATTTACCTTTTGAAGTATCAGTTTCTGCTCGCTTTCTGACTGATATGGCAACTGTGAGTTGTGATCTATGCTGATATTATCAAATATATTGCGCATATATCTCTTCTTGAATCTCCACATTATGGAGGTGTTGTAATCACGGGCTGGACTGAGGTCTTTATTTCCTACTATTACTGAATATTGGTTCAAATAGTATGAATTGCCAAGCAGATACCAATAGTCTGGATAACTGGAGTTGCTGCTGAATGAGACATTGAAAATATTATCGCTGTTTATGATACATGTTACATTCAAACTGGGATATAGGTAGAATTTTTCTGTACCTAATGTCTTGTATTTCTCTCCCTCCAGGCTGACAGATGCGCTTAGAATGTCATTGAACTTTTTGTTCCATGAAATATAGGCACTGGCTATCTTCTCTGTCTGGTCAAGTTCTGATTCTTCTTTTTCGTGCGAAATATTATCAGATTGGGTAGCGAACTTCTGCACACTATTACTTGCATGCTTGGTGTACTGATACTCCGCTCCGAAATCAAGGGATGAGCTTTCTGACAATTCTATGCTCTGATCGGCTGTAAACAGCAACTTGTCAATATCCTGTCCACTGATGGCTTCACCTGCAAGATTGCCGCTGTGGAAAAACTTGTCGACTTCCTCTTCGCCAGTGCCGGCATTTATTTCTGAATCATCTGATATATTCTGCTCTTGCGGACTTCTGAATCGTAGGTAAGAGGCACCAAGTGTAAGACCTATAGGATTACTATACCCAAAATCGAAATTGTCTATCTTGTTTCGGGTATTTGTTCTATACTGGTAGTCGTAACGGATGTCTCTGTCATGATTGTCTCCGTACCAGTATTCTCCAACTGGAGGAATATGTAGATATCGGTGTCTTCCCTTTGTCAAACTGGTATCGTCCGTTTTCTCTCTGCTGCCAGAATAGCTGATGTCTATTTTATGGTCGGTATCGAAAGCATACTCTGCCTCGATTCTGTAATCAATCTTTTTATCATGATTATCTATCTCTGTACGATTGCCTATTTCTATGTATTCTGTCTCTCTTGATGGATGTACGGCTTGTTCTTCCGACTTGAAGTAGGTCTTGTCGTTGTTGAGTGATAGCATAAAGTCTACTGCAAGATTACCGTTATTTATCTGCATAGAACCTGAGAGTTTTTCAGAGTAGTAATGGTCGTATTCTACCCCATGCTGTATTTGCCCCGATACACCATTTTTCCCTTTGAATCCTCTTGTGATTATATTAATAGCAGCTCCTCGAATGTGATATTTTGCAGGTGCTGCCAACATAACTTCCACTGTTTCCATCTTGTCGGCAGGCATAGTACGGAGAATATCCATTACCTGAGATTGGGACAGTGTTGTGGCTTTTCCATTGATTATGACTGTGGCTACTTGATTGCCTATCATAAATTGACCGTCTCTCTCAAATAGACTTGGTACGTGGGAGAGCAGTTCGAAGGCATTGTTTGATGGAATCTGTTCTTGTAGTACAGTCATGTCAAACAGGAGCTTACCTCCTTCCATCTTTGCCATAGGTCGTTCTCCTTTTACTCTTACTGTCTTCAGCATGATATCGTTTGCTTTCATGCTGATAGTGCCGATATTGCCCGTAGCGTACGCCTTGTCAAATGTATTGTAGCCAACAAACGATACTCTTACTAAAACACTGTCTGATTCACAGGGTATTACAAAATCTCCATTGACATTTGTCACTCCTCCACTGATATACGAGCTGTCAACTACCGAAAAAAGGGCTACACTGGCATACTCTAGCGGATTTTTATCTTCATCTATTACTCGTCCTATGACTTTTGTCTTACTCTCTACAAGACTCTCAACAAAGATATTCTTGTCTGTCTGCTTTATCTTCATAGGATAAAGACCGCATACTTCTCTGATGGCGTCTATGGCATTGTTACATTTGACAACCTTACTTACTCGATAGTCTTCTAAATCGTCGTAGATAAATTGGATATTGACCGACTTGTCTGCCTGGTCTATCTGCTTCAAAGCCTCTGAGAGTGAGGTGTTATCAAATGTAATATTGATTTTCTGTGCGTACATTACTGAACATAATACGCCCATCACTAGTGTTATAATCAACTGTTTCATGGCATAGTCCTCCTTATTTAACAATTAATTTCTTGCCTTCTAATCGGACATTCACTTTTCTGAAATGGTTGAGCATATCCACTATCTGCTCAATACTTTCTCCTTTATCTATCTGAATATACATCCTGACGTGCTTTACTTTTTCATTCTCAAATACTGGTTCTACGCCATAATATTTCCCTAATGTGATGGCTATCTCTTGAAATTCTACATTATCAAACAGGAACATCTCTGGCGACGTGTCTGAACTCTCTTCTGCAATATATGTATCGTGTTTCTCGTTGGTTATGACCGGGGCTGTTTCTTCTTCTTTTGTCGTATCGTTATCAAAATGCTTACCTACCCATACCGACGCCACTGCAATGCAGCTGAGGCCTATCAATATTGCAGCGACAGCAGCTATGCGACGGAATAGGGGTATCTCTACCGCTACGGACTTTTCATTTATAACTTCGGCTTCAAAGCGTGCCCACTCTTTGTCTATGTCGGGCATGCCTATCTTGCTGTCTATATCTTCTACTCTCATAATCATTTTGCTATTTTAAGGTTTTGACGAATCTTGGCTAGCGAATTGGTAATGTGCTTGTTCACTGCCGCCATACTTATCCCGAGCACTTGCGCTGTCTCTCCGTATGTCATATCTTCGTCGTAATGAAGACTCAATACTCGTTTGTCCTGCTCTGTGAGATTCTTTTCAATGACACGTTTGAGCTCGTCCATCAACTCAGAGTGTTCATTACTCTCAATCTCTTCGCGCTGTTCTTTCAGTTCTCTTTCCATCTCCATACGCAACTTGCGTTGCTTAAGTATGTGCAGACTCTGATTGCGCGTAGCTACCAGCAGATAGCCCGTGACCGATTCGTCGATTATCTGAGGCTTGCTTCGCCATATTTGCATGAAGACCTGAGCGACAGCATCTCTGGCTTCTTCCGGATCTTCCAATACGGAATAGGACAGACGGTACATTTGCCTGTAATGGTCTTTATACAACCTTTCAAACTGTTGTTTGTTATATTCCATCAACTTGAATGATTTGTCTTTTACT
>JAKSLC010000137.1 GCA_024401415.1 Bacteroidales bacterium
AGCATCCTTACCAGCAACCATCTGGCAGTTTACATATGGTTCAACCTTGTGGAGAGCCTGATCCTTGATGTACATTGGAGAAATCTTGCGGAAGAGTTCCCATGCATCGTTACCACGACCGGCAACTGTCTCACCGATGATTACCCAAGGATTGTTGTGACAGAAGATACCTGCGTTCTCCTTATAACCTGCAGGATAAGAAGAAATCTCACCCATCTCAACATGATAAGTAGTATATGCTGGGTTGTTCAAAACCATACCATGTTCGCAGTCAAGGTACTTCTTGCAAGAGTCGATAGCCTTATCGACCATACCTTCTTCAAGACCGATACCTGCCATTGTACAGAAGCCCTGTGACTCGATGAAGATCTTACCTTCCTCGCACTCGTTCGAACCGATTTTGTTGCCGAAGAAGTCATAAGCACGAAGATACCATTCGCCATCCCAGCCATCCTTCTTGACAGCCTCAACCATTGCATTGATATGTCCGAGAGCACGCTCAGCCTCTTCTGGCTTTCCGATCTGCTTGCAGAGCTCAACATACTGACGTCCGCAAAGAACGAAGAGACCTGCGATCATTACAGATTCAGCCTTGCTGCCTTCTGTCTTATTTTCAGTTGTCTGGAAGCTTTCGTTTGGATCCCATGAGAAACAGTTGAGGTTCAAACAGTCGTTCCAGTCTGCACGACCGATAAGTGGTAACATATGCGGACCAAGGTTCTCTACTACATGGTTGAATGATACTCTCAAGTGCTCAAAGAGTGATACTTCAGAACCCTCAACATTGTCAAATGGCACTGGCTCATCAAGTATCGAGAAGTCGCCTGTCTCTTTGATGTATGCTACCGTACCAAAGATAAGCCAGCATGGGTCATCGTTAAAGCCTCCTCCAATATCGTTGTTGCCACGCTTGGTAAGTGGCTGATACTGGTGATAGCATCCACCGTCTGGGAATTGTGTGGAAGCAATATCTATGATTCTCTGTCGTGCTCTTGTAGGTATCTGATGTACAAAGCCTACTAGGTCTTGGTTCGAATCGCGGAATCCCATACCTCGTCCAATACCACTCTCAAAGAATGATGCAGATCTAGACATGTTGAAGGTTACCATACACTGGTACTGGTTCCAGATGTTGACCATGCGGTCCAACTTCTCCTCTTGCGTCTTTACCGCAAAGATGCTGAGCAAGTTGTCCCAATATTTCTTGAGCTCATTAAATGCTGCATCAACTTTTGCAACTGTGTCAAATTTTGCAAGGGTCTCTTTGGCTTTTACCTTATTAATAATAGGACTGGCGTTTGTAGATACTACTAATCCAGCCTCAGCTTTAGCTGCAAATTTCTCTTCTTGTGGCATCTCAATATAGCCAAGTACAAAGATGTAGTCTTTGCTCTCGCCTGGGTTGAGCTCTACCTCTATATAATGAGATGCTATAGGCGACCATCCGTGTGCTACCGAGTTGGATGGCTTGCCTGCCATTACACATTGTGGATCTGCAAATTCATTGTAGAGTCCTATAAAGCTCTCTCTGTCTGTGTCAAAGCCGTTTATTGGTGCATTGACACTATAGTATGCATAGTGGTTTCTACGCTCTTTATATTCTGTCTTGTGGTATATTGTACTGCCGTCAACCTCTATCTCTCCTGTAGAGAAGTTGCGCTGGAAGTTCTCCATATCTGTGGCCGCATTCCATAAACACCACTCTGCAAAGGAGAACAGCTTTATGGTTTTCTTCGCATTTGTCGTGTTCTTTAGTGTTACTCGCTGTATTTCAGCTCCTGTGTTTAGCGGAAAAAAGAATAGCACAGATGCTTCTATTCCGTTTTTGGCTCCAATGATGCGTGTGTATGACATGCCATGGTGACACTCGTATTTGTCAAGTGGCGTCTTGCAAGGCTTCCATCCTGGGTTCCATACCGTACCGTTGTCGTTAATGTAAAAATAACGACCGCCATTGTCCATCGGTACGCCATTGTATCTATATCTTGTAATGCGGCGGAATTTCGCGTCTTTGTAAAATGAATAACCACCTGCGGTATTGGAAATCAAGGAGAAGAAATCTTCATTTCCTAGGTAATTAATCCAAGGCCATGGCGTTGCTGGATTGGTTATGACATATTCGCGAGCAGCGTCGTCAAAATGTCCGAAAGTTTTGTTTTCCATAAAACTTTAATGAATGCCTATTTGTTGTTTGTTTCGTGTCTTATCTGCTACAAATGTATAGATATCTTCTTGATAAAAAAGGTTTTGATACAAAAGAACAATTAATTGTCGATTTTGTACTAATCGCGTTTTATTATCATCTGACAGTTCGCACAGTCGCACATTACCGTATAGCGGTTGTTTTTGTGCTCTTCGTCTATAAGACAGAGAGGTAGCATTTTACGCGCCTCAGGGTGCTGTTTCAGACATTTGCCCATGGCGTACATTAGACAGTGCTTTGTTGTCATAACAGTTCGCCCTTTGTAGTCTGTCTGTCTTTCATATCCCCATTCTGTCATGGTACATCCATGTTCCAGAAGGTACTCTTTCGCTGTGTTGTTGAGTACGCCTATCTGTGCATCTGCCTCTTTTTGCGGATATGTAGCTTGAGTGTCAATCTCTAACGGACAGTCTATTGGCTTGTTCGCAGCAATTCGTTTCTCTGTCAGATCTTGCAATGCTTTGCGTCGTATGTCATTCCATATCGATGAGTTGATAAAGAAGCAGCATACAGATTCTTCAACGTATAGGTTCTCAACAGTATAGGCCGTACCTCCTGTCTTTACTAGTTGTTGCTCTGCTATGCGCTGCGTAGCACTCATGTCTTTTGCATCTGATAGGTTAATGCATGGAAACGTAGCTACGCCTATATTGCCCTCTTTGTCAATTGCTTGTACTTCAATATCTCCTCTCGGTGAAAGCCCCGCCGTTATGTCTATAGGTATCTGCCGTATAGTACGCGCCTGCTTGATGAGGTTGTCAAATTCTGTGTCAGAGTTTCTGTACAGCATCAATCCGTTCTGAAGCCCATTGAGTTTGTCCGGAAATAGTATGCCGTTTTCTACTTTGTTGACTTTTATTCCTATGAGTTTGTTGCCTTTGATAAAGCATAGCCCGTCATTGTTGTTTACGCCGACTTTGCATTTGTCAATCGAAAAACTGTTTTTTGTTACGCGGCATGCTTTGCCTAATGGCTGCCCCATGGATTTTGGGGTGATTGGGTTGTGTATATCTCGTTGTCTCCCATTCATGAAATAGGTTGTAAACCCTCGGTTGAATGAGCGCTCTGGGTCGGCTGTAAGTTGCGTCTTTACTATGCCTTCTGAGGAACGTATGTATTCTGGATGACGGGTTATTATGTCGTCTATTATTCTCCTGTAATGAAGTGTAATATTGGCTACGTATGACGGGTCTTTAAGTCGCCCCTCAATTTTAAAGGATGATACTCCGGCTAGCATCATCTTCTCTATGTTCTCTGTCTGATTGTTGTCTCTGAGCGATAATGCGTAGTTGTTGCTGGCTATTGTTTCTCCTTCTGATGAGAGTATCGTGTAGGGTAGTCTGCATGGCTGACTGCATTCGCCTCTGTTGGCAGATCTCCCACATATAGCCTGACTCATAAAGCATCTGCCACTATAACTTACACATAACGCTCCGTGTATGAATGCTTCAAGTCTTACAGTCGTCTTGTCTGCTATCTCTTTTATCTGTTCTAGTGACAGTTCTCGTGCTAGTACTACTTGTTTGAAACCCTGACTCTCATGGTATTTCGCCCTCTCTGCCGTCCTGTTGTCCATCTGTGTGCTGGAGTGTAGCTCTATGGGCGGCATATCTCTCATTTGCAACAAAGCATAGTCTTGTACTATCAAGGCGTCAACTCCAGCATGGTACATATCCCATGCTATTTTTTTCGCCTCTTCTAATTCTTTGTCGTAGAGTAGGGTATTAAGCGCAACAAATACTCTGGCTTTGTATAGATGCGCTATTTGTACTATCTCTGTGATATCTTCTGTCGATACACTGGCTGCTTTGCGAGCACTGAATTTTGGCGCTCCTATGTATATAGCGTCTGCCCCATGGTTTAGTGCCGCTTTCGCACACTCTATATCACGGGCAGGTGCCAATAACTCAATGTAATTCCGAGGACTGAGCATTTATCTATTAATGGCGGTGACTATGGCGGCGGGTTCCGTCCGCATAATAATTGTGATAATAACGGCGATAGCCAATATCTCGTTTTTGCGCACCATTATATATCAAGTAGGTTTGTTGCTTGTCTAAATCATCAAGGGTGTTCTCAAGATGCTCAAATTCTGTTACGTTGCCTCGTACCACAAATGCTATCGTACCTACAATCGGCTCAAGTGCTTTACAGTCTGATACACAACCAATAGGCGCCGTGTCAAGTATGATTATATCAAATTTATGTTTCAGACTCTCTAAAAGTTCCATATTGCGTTGCGAGGCTATCTGCTCTGCCGGATTCGGAGGCAGTTGGTAGGTATCGCATGTTATGTAGTGTAGGTTCTTGACGTCAGACTCTTGTATTATCTCATCTTCTGTCGCCAATCCTAATAGGTACTCTGTAATGTTCTTCGGACTCTTTTGTGGAAAGATCTCCTCCATGCGTGGACGACGTAGGTCGTAGTTTATCAGTAGGGTCTTCTTTTCACTTTGTGCCATGGCTATCGCGGTGTTGACAGCACAGTATGTCTTGCCCTCACTTGGGTTGCATGAGGTGAACATTATGGTGTTGTTCTGATTCGATAGCACAAGCATGTTCAGCTTCAGTCTCAATTCTCTGAATGCCTCACTCGTAGCACTGTTCGGATTGTCTGCCGATGGCGTCTCTGTTTTGGTAAGGTTCTTGTCATATAGTGGTATGGCTACAAGCGGTTTCTTGTCTTTTACCGTGTCTTTTAGCTCGTTCAAGGACCTGATCTTCTTGTTGAATAGTTCCTTTAGTACAAAGAAAACTAGTGGAATGGCAAGACCTAATCCCAGACCAATCATCATATTATGTTGCGTCTGCGGAGATATCGTGCCTATGCAGACTGGCTCCCTGAGTACCTCTCCATCGGCAATGGTCGATGCTTTGGCAATAAGGGTTTCTGACTCTTTTTGCAGCATGAAGGTATATACCGCATCTTGTATCTTGTATTCTCGGTCAAGGTCTACTCGCTTGTTCTCTAATTCCGGTAACCTGCCAGCTTCGTTGATGAGTCTTTTGTTGGCTTTCTCTAATTCTGCTATTCGCTTATTGTTTAGGTTTATGGCCTGCGATATAAGCGTCATGATGTTGGAGCGTAGTACGCTCTCTTGCTCCCTGATTTTTTTCCTGTATGGATGTGTCTCAACTTCGTTCTCTGTCGTTATCAACTCTTGCTGAAGACTGATAAGTTCTTGAAGTTGCCCTGCTATTAGCGGACTGTTTTGAGCCGCCGTAGAACTTATAAAGAAGTCTTGTACCGTATTGCCTTTCTCTAGATCTTTGTTGATGCTTGTCAATAGGTCGTTGTTGGTACGGAGACTCTCTATCTCCATATTTTGAGTCAGGTATGTGCTCTGTAATGTACCGCCGTATTCTGAGTTGCCAGTAAAGCCTACGTTTTTCTTGAAGTTGCTTAATCTGGCAGTAGCTACTCGTAATGAGTCACTTGTCAGTGATAGCTGTCGCTTGATAAAGTTGAGTGTACGGTCTGCCGCAGCATTTTTCTTCTCAAGGTTATATTCTGTCGCAGCTTGGTTAAGTGCATTCAGGAACGCAACTGTCTTGCGACTGTTGTATCCTACACTTGTAATGTTTGTTATCGAACTCTCTTTTATCTCCGGGTACATGCTGATGCTGCTTGCCCATTGGTTTATCAGGTTCTGTGTGGTGTTGAATCTGAAGGCAATAGTACCATAAAAGTCTGTAATATGTTCTTCGTTATAGGGTACGATGGTGAATGAGAACATATCTGTCGTAATCGGCTCCCCAATCCTTACAGTGTATTTCTCTTTTATGTCGCTTCTTCCCCATCCGGTGTAGTCTCTATTTATGTAGTTGTATCCGTGCGCAGACTCTCCGTATACATTTAGCTCAAATGTACTTTTGTCAGCAGATATGGCTGTAAGCTCAAATGTTACACCCATCGGCTGCTGGTGTGTGGTGTCCATTACTACACGTATGTATTGGTCCGGTCCGTAGGTCTCTATGTCTCGCAGCTTACCTCGTCTGTAGTATGTTATCTCAAAGTCCAGGTGCTTTAGCGCCAATTCGGTCATCATCGGCGACTTGTAGATGAATGTCTGGTTTTGTAGCTTGCTGAGACTCGACGATAGTTTTATGCCTTCTGTAAGGTCTATTCCTCGTTTCTCAGATTCGTCGTTCAGAATGACCGTGGTCTTCGACATGTACACTGGTTGTGTGTAGTAGTTTATAAACATTGCTATCGCACAGCCTATTCCAGCACAAATCACAAATACCCACCAATAATGTATTATAGTGCGGATAAGATGCCGCTGGTTGATTCTTATGAAACTAGAACCGTATGTCTCCTGTGTAGTATTGTCTTGCTGACTTTCTGACATTGATTGCATTAGATAGTCTGATTTTGGTTTGTTATACGACGATATACATTGCTGCCTTTGATGTTCGTTTCGTTGATGCCATTGTCCGAATTCGAATATATTACTCGCCCGTTAAGTATCGAATAGTCTATACAGCCTTTGATGTTTAGTGAGTCTAGTACTCCATCTTCGTCGCTTATGCCTATATTCATTCGCTTGGTCTCATTCCATAATAGTAGATTCGCTGGCGCTCCAATTCTTACACGAGTGTTCTTCGCTCCATATCCGCAGAATTCAGCGTTTCGTTGCACTACGGCTACTATGGCTTCTTTTAATGTTATCGGATTCTCTGTAGATAGACTGGTCAATAAACTTAATGTGTTGTACCAATG
>JAKSLC010000138.1 GCA_024401415.1 Bacteroidales bacterium
ATCAAATAGGATATATCCTACACTTTTTGTATCTTTGCGCGTCTAAAAGTGAAAATAATAGCGAAACAATGAATATTTCCTACAATTGGCTAAAGAAGTACATCAACCTCACAGTATCTGCTGACGAGGTAGCAGAAAAACTCACAAGCATCGGTCTCGAGGTAGATAGCGTAGAGGAAACTCAAAGCATAAAGGGCGGCCTTAAGGGCCTCGTAGTGGGTAAGGTTCTCACTTGCGAAATGCACCCTAATTCTGATCACCTTCACGTAACTACAGTCGACGTAGGCGGCGCTGAGCCTCTCGGTATCGTATGTGGTGCTGCTAATGTTGCAGCCGGACAGAAAGTTATCGTAGCTACTTGCGGTACTGTTCTCTATGATGGCGACAAGGAGTTCGTCATCAAGCCTTCTAAACTTCGCGGCGTACCTTCTAATGGTATGATTTGTGCCGAGGACGAAATAGGCGTCGGTACTTCTCACGATGGTATTATCGTTCTCCCTGAAGATACTCCAGTCGGCATGCCTGCAGCCGAGTATTATGGTCTCGAGAATGATACTATGATAGTCGTTGATATTACGCCTAACCGCGCCGATGCCGCTTCTCACTATGGAGTCGCTCGCGACCTTGCCGCTGCTTATGGCGTTAGTGATAGCAATATCAAGTTGACTCGTCCTTCTGTCGACGATTTTAAGGTTGCTGACAATTCTAAGCCTGTCAAGGTTGTTGTCGAGAATCCTGAAGCTTGCGGTCGTTACGCTGGCGTTACCGTAAGCGGCGTTACCGTTAAGGAATCTCCAGAATGGCTGCAAAAGGCACTCAAGAGCATCGGCCTTAACCCTATCAATAATATAGTCGACGTTACTAATTATATTCTCTTCGCTCTCGGTCAGCCTTTGCATGCTTTCGACCTTAAGGATATCAAGGGCGGCGAAATTCACGTTAAGAGCGGCTTGGCAGGTACTAAGTTCGTTACTCTCGATGAGAAGGAGCGTACTCTTCATCAGGACGACCTTATGGTATGCAATGCCGAGGAACCTATGTGTATTGCAGGCGTATTCGGTGGACTCCAAAGCGGTGTCAAGAATACTACTACCGATGTATTTATCGAATCTGCTTGGTTCAATCCGGTATCTGTTCGTAAGACAGCTCGCAGACATCAGCTTAGCACAGACGCTAGCTTCCGTTTCGAACGTGGTACAGACCCTAATAATGTCATCTACGCTCTCAAACGCGCAGCTCAGTTGGTTGTAGAGGTAGCAGGTGGAAAGATTGCGTCTGAAATAATAGACATCTACCCTACTCCTGTTGAACACTTCAATGTTACTCTTAGCCGCAAGCGTTGCATGAGCCTTATCGGCAAAGAACTCTCTGAGGAGACTATCCAGAAGATTCTTAAGGGTCTGGAAATCGAGGTCGTTGCCGATCGTGGCGACGAGATGGACCTCCGCGTGCCTCCTTATCGCGTAGATGTTACTCGCGAAGCCGATGTCATCGAGGATATCCTGCGTATTTATGGATATAATAATGTTGAGACTCCTTCTGCCGTACACTCTACATTAGTATACGCAGATAAGCCTGAGCGTCACTCTGTAGAGGCAGCCGTAGCTGCTCAGCTCACAGGTCAAGGTTTCCACGAGATCATGAATAATACTCTTACTCATGCTTCTTATTTCGAGAATTCCGACGCTTTCGACGCTTCTAAGACTATCGTTCTCGCTAATCCTCTGAGTGCAGACCTCAATGCTCTGCGTCAGACTTTGCTCTTCGGCGCTCTCGAGTCTGCTCAACATAATAGCAATCGTAAGAATAGCGACCTCAAGATGTTCGAGTTCGGTGCTGTTCACAATCTTCAGTCTGCCGAGGCTGACCGCGGTTTGCAACGCAGCTACCTGGAAGAGTGGCACCTCTCCCTCCTCATGACTGGTCTCCGTCAGCAGCCTAACTGGATAACTGCTGCTGAACCTTTGACTTTCTTCGACCTCAAGTCTACTCTTCTTAACCTTCTCCTTCGCCTCGGTCTCGACCTCAAGGCATACACAGAGCAGGTTATCGAGAATGACATCTACTCAGAGGCTATCCAGATCATGGACGGCAAGAAGGCTGTCGCTACTTATGGTAAGCTCAAGAATGCTCTCGCCGCTAAGTTCGACTTAGACAAACCTGTGTTCTACGCAGAGGTTAATATGGATAAGGTCTATAAGACTATCATGCAGCGCCAGAAGAACGCTCCTATCCGTTTCGTTGAGATTCCTAAGTTCCCTGAGGTTAAGCGCGACCTTGCTCTACTCGTAGACAAGAGCGTTACTTACTCTCAGATAGAGCAGCTCGCTTTCCGCACAGAGAAGAAGCTCCTTCGCTCCGTTTCTCTATTCGACGTTTACGAGGGCAAGAATCTCCCAGAGGGTAAGAAGTCATACGCTGTATCGTTCATGCTTCAGGATGAAACTAAGACAATGAATGATAAGCAGGTAGATCATATCATGCAACAGCTCATTGGCGTCTTCCAAAAGGAACTTGGCGCTGAGCTCCGATAATCAGACGTTTTCTAAAAAACTTAAATAATACCTATAGTGCCTACCTAAATTGTCTAGCACTATAGGTTTTTTAATTGGATAGTCATGCCAAGAGAGAGAGACAACAAAGACAAACACTTTGAAGAATTAGCCAAATCGTTTGCCGAAGGTGCCCGCACGTATATGGATACCAGCGAGGCAGAGGAACTCATCGACTATCTGATAGGTAAAGAGAGTAATAATGAGGCTCTGGCCATATCAGACTACGCCCTGTCTCTCCATTCTTCTTCAACTAGCCTGCTTATCCAGCATGCTACAATTCTCATTATCCTATGGCGCGTAGAAGAGGCTCGAGATATCCTTAATTATGTCTCTCCACTGGAACAGCAAAATCCTAACCTTCATATCGCTTGGGGCGATCTCCATGTTAAGGATGGCGATATCATTAAGGGGCTCGAATGCTACGATAAGGCTATCGAATTTAGCACTGATAAAGGTGATTATCTCGATACCCTCCTCATGATTGCTTCTCGACTAAATCGCGACGAACAGTGGACTTATGTCCAAAAGTATGCCGATCTTTATTTCCAGAAGAAACCTAATGACCCTAACATGCTTTTCGAATTGGCTTACGCAGAGGAAAAATGCGACAATTTAGAAAAGAGCATGGAGATTTATGAGAATTTGCTCCAAAGAGACCCGTTCTCTGATTCTGGATGGTACAATTTGGCACTGATATACACGAACCTGGGTAAGTACGATCTGGCTCAGAAGGCTTTTGATAACGCAATCTCTTTGGACCCTAACCCAGAATTTGCTCATTGCAATTACGGCAATATGTACCAATATTGCGGAGAGTATGCCAAGGCTATCGAACAGTACACTCTCTATATCGCTAACTCAAAGAATACTCCTGATTTCGATGTATCCGTATACGAACTGCTTAGCGACTGCTTTTTCAATTGGGCATTGAAAGAGGCAGAACAAATAGACGGTGTTGATAGCGGAGCCCAATTGTCATTGGAAATAATTAATAATGAACATATATTATACTTATTGACTAAGACTATAGAGTTTAGCAAATTATGTATAGAAGAGAAGTTCGATGAGGCTCGCGCTTGGATGCAGGTAGGCGATTGCTATTCCATAATTGGCGACCACGACAAGGGGTTGTCATGTATGGATAAGGCTATTAGAATCGAACCTGATAATCATTGCTGTTATTATATGAAGGCTGCCGTTTACGAACGTCAAGGCAAACTCCATTATGCTCTTCAGTACCTTCTCGATGGTCTATCTCTCGACCCCGAACCTGCTAAGGCTTGGATCGAATGTGCCAAGACTCTCTATAAAATATCTAGCGATAAGTCTAACCCAGAACGCGTTCCGCCTCTAAAGGTATTCAATGTAATTTCTGGCAGATTCCCCAACGGACCATATATCACTGTGGCTAAGTGTTTCCTTGAATACTTGGAAGGTACAGACTCTGCTAAAACGTTCGAGGCTCTCAGAAATGTAGCAGAAAATCACCCAGGTATCTTTTTTGATGCTTGCGAGGATGCCAGCTTCCAAAGCATGTTGCAAGTTAACCCGTACAATAATTTAATTCAAGATATATAGTAATATTATGACTACATACGGATTGGTAGGCTACCCTATCGGACACTCTTTCTCGGAGAAGTTCTTTGCCGAGAAATTCGCTCGAGAAAATATCGACGCTAAGTACCTTATGCTGGAAATGCCTAGCATCAATGATCTTATGGGTACATTGGATAAGTTGCCCCACCAAAAGGGCTTCAATGTTACTATCCCTTACAAACAGCAAGTCATACCTCTGCTCGATGCTATAGACCCAGAGGCCGCAGAGGTCGGCGCTGTCAATGTAGTCAAAGTCGGCAAGGATGCTGATGGCAAACGCACTCTGACTGGTTATAATAGCGATATCTATGGTTTCTGGGAGTCTATCAAGCCTTTCATCAAGCCAGAAGTACATAAGAAGGCTCTCATCCTCGGTACTGGTGGCGCTTCTAAGGCTGTGCTATATATGCTTCGCAAAAATGGCATCGAAACACTCTTCGTTTCTCGCTCCAAGCGCGAAGGAATGATTTCTTACGAGGAACTTACGCCTGAAATCATGAACGACTATAAGGTCATTGTCAACTGCTCTCCTGTAGGTATGCACCCTCATGTCGATGAGTGCCCCGCTATACCTTACGAGTGCATCACTCCAGATCATCTGGCTTTCGACCTCGTTTATAATCCCGACGTGACTCTCTTCCTTAAAAAGGCAGCTGAGCATGGGGCAGCTACAAAGAATGGTCTCGAAATGCTCCACCTTCAAGCCATCCGCGCTTGGGAAATATGGAACAACGAGTAATGATAGATTAGTTGCGTCAGCCGTAGATATATAGTGGAAAAATTAATGTCTGATCAACACTAGGTGACATGGCAAAAAGCCATGTCATCTATCATTTACCATCTCTCTCAATCGTCTCTCATAATCCTCAGCCCCAGTAAACACTATTCCGTCCATCCCTACTTGTCGTCCTCCTTCTATATTCTCTTTCTTGTCATCAGCAAAAACACACTCATCTGGCTTCAGATCATACTTATCAAACAGACGATAATATATCTCCGCTTCTGGCTTTACGACCTTCTCATCCGACGATACTACATACCCGTCAAGTAGTCCGAAGATATCATATTGTGCCATCGTCACACTCACCTTGCTGCACCAGTTCGACAAGCCATATAGTTTATAACCCTCTGATTTCAATTTCACAAGCAGCTCTCTCATACCTTCTACCTCTCCAGTCACTATCTCCGGATAACGAACACTGAACATACGCAGTTCTGGTTCAAACTCCCTGTTTTTCTCCACCAACTCATCTATTAAGACTTCAAAAGGATGCTCTTCCCTGTCAAAAGCCTGCTGTACATCAGCATTATTCAGTATCAGATTAAAAGCCCTGCACCTCGACTCATCAGGTATATACTTCCTGAAAAAAGCCTCGAAGTCATAATCTACCAGCACCTTGCCAAAATCAAATATCAGATTCTTTATCATGTCCTACGTCTATCTATTATCTTTCGGCTACAAAAATATCTATTCTTCTTCTTATTCTATATGTCTGATTGCATAATACCATCAATACCCATGCACTATTCATTTAGCAGCAGAATTACAGGGAATAAAGTTTTTTATGATAAGACGCTCCATAGTCTTTCCAATGCCTTATCGGACTCGGTTTCGTCCAAATAAGTTTCCTCTTTCTGGTTATCCACTTCCTTCCATACTTCATCCCAAGTCTGAGGCTGGTCGGGGAAAGGAGTACCTTTGGCATAAAAACTATGCTTTTTCATATCCTCAAATTCCTCTGGAGTACGAGCAAGAATATGAGCTACAGATTCGTTGGCGACTGTTGAGGGAGTCGCATCACGAAATACAACCGACATACCATGCATTGGCTCAGTCATGGTATATGCGGCTTCTGTCTCTTTAGCCAACAGAGCATCATCATTGAGTATTTCGTATTTTTTAGTGTTGTCCATCTTGCATGTATTTCTGCAAATGTACCATAAAGTACCTACACTTTCAAGATTTCACCTGTTATTCCCTATATATCAAAAAGTATTTTCTGTTTTAAAGAGGTCGTTGTTGTGATTTGCTTTCATTGAACTACCTTTGTAGCACAAACAACGCTTTTGGCTCATTATGACTCAAAAATGGTGTTGTGATTTGCTTTCATTGAACTACCTTTGTGGTAGCACAAACAACCCATTGTAACGATTACGCTCGCCATAATACCGTTGTGATTTGCTTTCATTGAACTACCTTTGTGGTAGCACAAACAACATCAATGATGCTAGAGATAGTGGAAATACTGTTGTGATTTGCTTTCATTGAACTACCTTTGTGGTAGCACAAACAACTTATATACTGGCGAAACATCAAATAATTTCGTTGTGATTTGCTTTCATTGAACTACCTTTGTGGTAGCACAAACAACTCAGCAACTGTAGCTTGTGCTCCAGTATTGGTTGTGATTTGCTTTCATTGAACTACCTTTGTAGTAGCACAAACAACTGCGTCAACAATCCATCTTGGGCTTATGATGTTGTGATTTGCTTTCATTGAACTACCTTTGTAGTAGCACAAACAACCTTGCATGTGTGGCAATGAAGTCAGGGCCAGTTGTGATTTGCTTTCATTGAACTACCTTTGTAGTAGCACAAACAACGCGACCCCTAATGTAGTAAGTTCTGTTTGCGTTGTGATTTGCTTTCATTGAACTACCTTTGTAGTAGCACAAACAACAGGTGTTGCCAGAAGCTGCCGCAATCATTGTTGTGATTTGCTTTCATTGAACTACCT
>JAKSLC010000139.1 GCA_024401415.1 Bacteroidales bacterium
ATGTTATAACTGAGGAGATTGCTAGAGGAGGTGCCGTTAAATTGAAGTCTGAAGCCCCTGAAGCATTTCATATCCGTCAGTGGTCGTACGTAAACCGTATTCTCAATAGTGCGCAGTGGGTTGCCGAGCAGGGGGCTAACATACACTATGTGGAGATGACATCTTTCGGTTGTGGACCTGATGCATTCCTTACAGATGAAGTGAGATCTATTCTCGGTCGTCATGGTAAGAGTTTGACACTCCTTAAGATAGATGATGTTAATAATATAGGTTCACTCAAGTTACGTGTGCGTTCGCTCATAGAGAGTTTGAAATATGACAACGACAAACACATGGAAGTTGAGGTTAAACCTTTTGTTAAGCCTCAGCACTTTGAGGTAAGGAGAAATATACTATCCTGGCTCCATTCTTCACTGAATATATGTCGCCACTTTTGCCATCAGCATTCAAGGCTATAGGTTATGAACTTGTAGCTCTTCCAATGGGCGATGCTGAGAGTAATGAGTTGGGTTTGAAATATTCGAATAATGAGGTCTGTTACCCTGCTACTATTATAGTAGGCGATTTTATCAAGGCGCTTCAGAGTGGCAAGTACAATCTGAATAGAACAGCTGTGACTATTACTCAGCTTGGTCAGTGCCGTGCTACTAACTATCCAGCGTTGATAAAGAAAGCATTCCAGGATGCTGGGTTGTCTCAAGTGCCTGTGATATCCATGGCAGGTCTTGATAAGACGGAGAACCCTGGTTTTCATTTGGATTTCAAGATTGCTGGACCAATAGTTTTGAACTCGTTGCTCTATGGTGACTGGATTTCTATCATGTATCACGCAACAGCTGTAAGGGAGATCCATAAGGGTGATGCAAAGAGACTCAGGGAGAAATATCTTGAATTGGCAAAACCTCTAATTGAGGCTCAGCATTCTAAGCAACTTATTAAACTATTAGAGGTAGCGGCAGAAGAGTTTAACACGATAGAAGTCGACAATAAGACCTATCCTAAGGCTGGTATTGCTGGAGAAATATTCTTGAAGTTCAATCCGTTCTCTCACAAGCATGTGTCAGATTGGCTTATGGATCATGGTGTAGAGGTTTGTCCTCCTACTTTCCATAATTTCTTCCTCAAGTTCCTTGTCAATGTTGAGTTTAACAGAAAGAACAATATCACAAATCCTAAACTTCCATCGTGGAGTATGGATCTGATTTATAAACTCATCTATGCTCGTGTACATAAGTTTGAGAAAGCTGCCAGCAAGTTCAGATATTTTGAGCCAGAACCAGATATTCGTACAATAGCTCAATGGGCAGAAGAGGTTCTCTGTCTCTCTGTTCAGAGCGGTGAAGGATGGCTCTTGCCAGCTGAGACTATCCAATATATCAAGCAAGGATGTAACAATGTGGTGAGTCTTCAGCCTTTTGGCTGTATTGCCAACCATATTGCAGCTCGTGGTATAGAGAAGAAGATAAAGACATTGTATCCTCAGTTGAATATGCTTGCGTTGGATTTCGATGGAGGAGTATCCGAAGCTAATATCGCTAACCGATTATTGCTCTTTATAAGTAATATGAAGTAAGAATAGAAGTTGCTGTAAAATAGATACATGAGGTAACCTTATTAATGATTGTTTCGTAGACTTAGCAAAATATTCTATAAGTTATGAAGATTAAGAGTTTTGTAGTTGTAATAATGGTATTGCTTGGTTTGTTTGTACCAAGTATGGCGAATGGTCAAGCAGATGCTATTGAGTCGAATTGCAAGGGGTATTTTCAGAAACCATTTCTTGCTACAAATAGACCATACAGAGCTTTGGTTACTGGAGATGAAGTAGCTGAGTTTAGAGCTACATTGTTTTCAGGTACAACATATCGTATTGTAGCAGGGAATGTTGATCCAGATAAGCGTTATGTCATTTTTTCTGTATATGACAATGAGCGTAATCTTCTTTTTACTAATAGCGAATATGATAACGCTCCATATTGGGATTTTGCTGTAGATGGCTATATGGATTGTATTGTTGAGGCAAGACTAGATGAGAGTGTCACTCACTCAGGATTTGTCATCTTGATGACGGGTATAAAGCTCAACGATATGCAGTAGGATTACTAATTATTCAACATAAATAATGGCTTATCTCTTGGTCGAGGTAAGCCATTATTGTTTCCAGATATGTATCCGATTCTTATTCCGTGAATATTCCAGTAGAAAGGTAACGCTCTCCCGTGTCTGGAAGAAATGCGACAATGAGTTTGCCTTTGTTTTCTGGTCGTTGGGCTAATCTTATAGCTGCACACATAGCAGCACCTGATGATATGCCTACTAACATGCCCTCTTCATGTGCCAAACGAACAGTTGTCTGTATGGCATCCTCATTTGAGATTGTCATCACTTCGTCTACGTACTGTGCATGATAATTCGCAGGAACGAAGTTGGCACCTATTCCTTGAATCTTATGAGGACCGCACTCTCCCTTGCTTATCATAGGGGAAGAAGCTGGCTCTACTGCTACTATCTTTATGTTGGCATTGTGTGCTTTTAGACCTTTGCCAGTACCGCTAATAGTACCCGCAGAACCTACGCCTGCAACAAAAATATCTACTTTGCCATCTGTATCGCGCCATATCTCCTCGGCAGTTGTGTGGACATGAATTTCTGGGTTTGCAGGGTTGGCGAACTGACCAGGTATTATAGCATTGTCTGTTTTTGCCAGGATTTCTTGCGCTTTCGCTATAGAACCTTTCATGCCCTCTGCACCTGGAGTAAGAACAAGAGTCGCTCCCATAGCTTGTAGGAGATTTCGACGCTCTAATGACATACTGTCTGGCATCGTGAGTATTAGTTTATAGCCCTTAACAACAGATGCCCATGCCAATCCTACCCCTGTATTGCCGCTTGTAGGTTCTATGATAGTACCACCAGGACGTAGTTTGCCGCTTTTTTCCGCAGCTTCTATCATAGCTATACCAATACGGTCTTTGCTGCTGCCTCCCGGGTTGAATGCTTCTACTTTTGCAACTATCTGTGCATCTGTGCCCTTTGTAATCTTGTTGATGCGAACTAGAGGAGTGTTGCCTACAAGTTCGGTCATGTCGTTGTATATTTTTGCCATATCTTGATGTTTGACCATTCCGATGTCAAAGATACTGCATATTTTGCGTATTTTTTAGTAATTTTGCAGACGTTATAACAATTAGACACATAGTAAAATGCAAAGGTTAACGTTCCTTATTTTTCAACTCGTTTGTACTATTACACTTGTGGCTCAAAAGCCAATGACGCTTGAGAATCTTTACAAAGATAGAATGATGGCTCTTGGCAATGCGTACATCAGAGCGTCTGTAGATTTGCCATCTGACCCTGAGTCATACATGTCATTTGATGGAAAGCAGGTTTCTGCTATGAGCTATGTAACAGGAAAGGAGAAGGGTACATTGTTTACAATTGATGATATTCCTGATAGTAAGACATTGCTCAATAATATTACGTCTATTCAGCCTACATCAAATGCTGAGCAATATCTTATTGAGTGTAATACCGAGTCTATTTACAGACACTCCACAGTAGCTGATCATTATATATACAATACTCACTATAAGACATTGACACCTTTGTCAAAAGAGGGTAGAGAGCGTTGTGTGGAGATTTCTCAAAATGGGTTATTCGCAGCATTTGTGAGAGATGGTAATATCTTCCTTAAGAAACTTCGCTACAATAGCACTAGTGCTATAACTGAAGATGGTGAATTTAACAAAATCATTAATGGTGCACCTGATTGGGTTTATGAGGAGGAGTTCTCTACTGAGCGTTCTTTAGCTTTTTCTCCTGACAATTCAGAGTTGGCTTATATCCGTTACGATGAGTCTGAAGTGCCGGAATTTGCAATGCCAATGTATGATTATGAGCCTTCAAATGCAAAGGTTACTGAGTATCCAGGCGAATACAGATATAAATATCCAAAGGCAGGTGCTGTAAACTCAAAGGTGTCTGTACATGTTTATGATGTGCTGACTAGAAAGACCAAGGAGATGCAGGTGGCTCCTAGTAAGGGCGATTATTATATTCCACGTATCTATTGGACATCTATACCGCACAAGTTGGCCGTTGTTCGTTTGAATCGTCGCCAGAATGTAATGGATATTCTTATTGTTGATACTCAATCTACTGTCGCTGAGGTTGTGTATACTGACAAAGACAAATCATATGTGGATGAGGTTGTATATCAGAATCTAATGTTTTTGCCTGATGGCAAGGGTTTCCTTGTACTTTCAGAGCAGAGCGGTTATATGCAGCTATATCACTACAATATGCAAGGTATATTGATGAAGCAGATAACATCGGGTGATTATGACGTGATGGAGATCAACGGCTTTGATGCTCAGACCAACTCTGTTATCTATACTGTTGCCAAGCCATTGCCTACACAACGTAGAATATGCGTTACTTCTCTAGACGGAAAGCGAAATGTAAATATTGGAGATAAGGATGGTTACTACGAAGCCAAGGCGGTAGCTGGTTCTAGAATGCTCATGGTTAAGTATTCTACAGCTAATACTCCTAATGTCATTAATCTTTATTCCCTTGACGGTAAACTCTTGAGAAATATTGATGACAAGACAGAACAAGTAACTTCTGTGTCGTCAAGAATCAAGATATTGAAGAAAGAGTTCATGTCTTTTAAGGCGGACGATGGAAAGACGGATCTTAATGCTTGGATGGTAAAACCAGCATCTTTTTCGTCCGATAAGAAATATCCTGTATTTATAACGCAGTATTCAGGCCCTAATTCTCAGCAGGTTAAAGACAAATGGTCTATGGATTGGGAACAGGTATTGGCAAGTCAGGGCTATATAGTAGTATGTGTAGATCCAAGAGGAACTGGTGCTCGTGGTGCAGATTTCAAGAAGTGTACATATTTGAAATTGGGAAAGTATGAGACTGAGGATATCGCAGCCGTTGCGCGTCAGTTGGGTAATTTGCCGTATGTTGATGCCAGTAGAATCGGTATTTGGGGATGGAGTTATGGCGGTTTTATGTCATGTCTTTCTTTGTGTAGATATGATGTGTTCAAGGCTGGTATAGCTGTAGCTCCTGTAACATCATGGCGATTCTATGATTCTATTTATACCGAGAGATTCATGCGTACACCGGAGGAGAATCCTTCTGGTTATGATGATTTTTCTCCTATTACAATAGCCGATAAGTTGAATGGCAAATTGTTCATTATCCACGGTACTGCTGATGATAATGTCCATTATCAGAACCAGATGGAGTTTATAGAGGAATTGATAGCTGCCGGGAAGGAGTTTGATATGTTTACATTCCCAAATCAGAATCATAGTTTGCCTAAGTCAAGATACTATGTTTATAGTAAGATGTTGAAGTGGATTAAGGCTAATCTGTAGTCTTCTCATTTTACATTTTTTTGCAATTAATGATAATTCGTATATCTTTGCAGCCTAAAATCAAGAAGCTAATGTGCACTAAGCAAAAATATGCAGCGCTACTTGCTGTTGCGGTAGTAATAATGTCGACAGGTTGTGTTGCGCATCGAGGCTCGTCAAGCCTGGATAATGTGACTAAGACATCTACATCTTCTACTAAGAAGAGTGGTGCACCTACAGTTAGAGCCGATCAGACGGTGAGTGCTGCAGCATTGGCAAAAAGGAATGAGGCTAGAGAGGCTCAACAGAATGCTGTTTCTGAAGCTGAGGCAAGGGCTAAGGCTACTGCGGAGGAAGTTCAGTTAAAGTTGGCTGAGGCTAAGAAAAAGGCAGAAGAAGATGCCGCAAGAGCTAAGGCTGAAGCAGAAGAGTTGGCAAAGAAGGCTAATGAAGAGGCAGCTAGACTGAAGGCAGAAGCAGATAAGAGAGCTAAAGAGGAGGCTGCTAAAGCAAAAGCAGAAGCCGAGGCTTTGGCTAAGAAAGCTAGTGAAGAAGCTGCCCGATTGAAAGCAGAAGCCGAAAAGAAGGCAAAGGAGTCTGTTGTAAAAGTAACAGTTAGAGAAGAGAAAGCTACATTGGTTGAGTCTAAGGCTGCTAATGCTGGTCAGTATCATGTTATAGTCGGTTCCTTTAAGTCACTTGACAATGCACGAAAAGCTGCAGATACAGCTATCTCGCAAGGTTATTTACCAAGCGTGATGGAAAATGCCGAAGGTATGTACAGAGTCTCTCTCTTTACATCTGATGAGGAAGATGTGGCACGACAGAAACTCGTGAATATACTTGAGAAGCATCCTGAATATGTAGGTATTTGGCTCTTGAAGGTTAAGTAGTCGGATATTTTGGCATGATATTTGACTATGGAACAATGTTGTTAATAATCAAAAATCAAAGACAGATATGAAAAAGTTATTTCTAACACTCGCAGTAGCTGCTGTATCAATGCTCTCTTTTGCTCAGGAGTCTGCTGCAGATTTCAAGAATGCAGGTAATGCAGATCTAAAGGCGAAGAATCTTCAGGGCGCATTAGAAAATTATGAGAAGGCTATTGCTGCTTTCCAGGCTGATGGTGAAGAGGCTCTTGCTGCTGAGATGGCTACTGTATATAATGCCGCTGACTGTGCTCGTAAACTTAACAAGGGTGAGCGCGCTATAGAGCTTTATACAATGTGTGAGAATGCCGGTTACAAGGCTGATTTTAGTGCATACTACATTGCAAAGTCTATGGAAAAGATGGACGGTAAGGAAGAGGCTCGTAAGGCTCAACTTGAGGCTGCAATGGCTAAGTATACAGAAGGTAAGGGAGCTTCTTTTATCCGTAAGGACCATGGGAAGATCGTCATCGAAGAGGGTAAGGTTCACTACGACAAGG
>JAKSLC010000014.1 GCA_024401415.1 Bacteroidales bacterium
TAGTTTGTCAACTCTGGATGCTCGCTGGCAACTGTATTGATGCGCTTTACTGCAGGAACAATGCCCTTAGCCTTACGGTACTTTCTAACATCGAGATTCTTCTTCTCCATGTTGCCTTCCTCGTTCTTGAGAACGAAACGAGCAATCTGGAAATCTGAGAAGCCGGCAACCTTAGCCTCTTTCAATAGAGCATCTGGAAGCTCCTCAAGCTTGTTGTACGACTGAAGCTTGTGCTCTATATCAACGATATTCTTAAGTCTGTCGAGGAACCAAACGTCGATCTTTGTCAACTCCTCAATACGCTTTGGTGTGTAGCCCTCTTCGAGTGCCTGAGCAATAGCGAAGATACGGAGGTCAGTTGGGTTCTGAAGTTCCTCATCGAGGTTATCGAACTTAACATGGTCGTTGCCTACGAAACCGTGCATACCCTGACCAATCATACGCAAGCCCTTCTGGATCATCTCCTCGAATGAACGACCGATAGACATGATCTCGCCTACCGACTTCATTGATGAGCCAATCAAACGGCTTACACCAGAGAACTTAGTAAGGTCCCAACGAGGAATCTTACATATCATATAGTCGAGGCTAGGTGCCACGTATGCCGAGTTAGGTGTACCCATCTCACCAATCTGGTCGAGTGTGTAACCAAGGGCAATCTTAGCAGCTACGAAAGCCAATGGATAACCAGTAGCCTTAGATGCAAGAGCAGACGAACGAGAGAGACGAGCATTAACCTCGATGATACGGTAGTCGTTTGTCTCAGCGTTGAATGCAAATTGTATGTTACACTCACCTACAATATTGAGGTGACGTACACACTTAATGGTAATATCCTGAAGGAACTTAACCTGTGCATCTGTAAGTGAGCATGTAGGTGCAACTACGATAGACTCTCCTGTGTGGATACCAAGTGGGTCGAAGTTCTCCATTGACGCAACTGTAAAGCAGTGGTCGTTGGCATCTCGGATACACTCGAACTCGATCTCCTTCCATCCCTTGAGCGACTCCTCAACAAGTACCTGTGGAGCAAATGTGAATGCACTCTCGGCAAGTTCTTTGAATGTCTTCTCGTCGGGACAGATACCCGAACCAAGACCACCAAGTGCATAAGCCGAACGGATCATGATAGGGAATCCGATCTTGTGAGCTGCTGCGAGAGCATCTGTCATATTCTCACATGCCTGGCTGACTGGAGTCTTAAGCTCTGCCTTATCAAGCTCCTTGACGAAGAGGTCACGGTCCTCTGTATTCATGATAGCCTCTACGCTGGTACCGAGAACCTTAACGCCATACTCTGCAAGAGTACCGCTCTGGTAGAGTGCAGTACCAACATTCAAGCCTGTCTGTCCACCCCAAGCGAGCATGATGCCATCAGGACGCTCCTTCTTGATGATTTCTGTAATGAAGTGAGGAGTAATAGGCAAAAAGTAAACCTTGTCTGCAATACCCTCTGACGTCTGGATGGTTGCGATGTTAGGATTGACCAACACGCTGCTGATACCCTCTTCGCGCAATGCCTTCAGCGCTTGAGAACCAGAATAGTCGAACTCACCTGCCTGACCGATTTTCAAAGCACCTGAGCCCAAGACCAATACCTTGTTGAGCTTATTTTTCATATATTAATTATGGGAATTACATGTATTCAAAAATTGTGCGAATGTACCTATTTTTTCTCTGTTACCCTAAAAATTGGCTATTATAATACTTCTAACAGCTGAAATTACGAGTTTTACCTAAGAGCAGGTAAAAAAACATTCCAAACGACACCAAATACAAAAAAATGAGATCGCGAGACGAATCAAACAAACAAAAAGCAACCTAACTAAAAATATTAATAATATTGGAATTGGCGAACACCGTACTTTTATACCTTTTTTCGTACCTATCGTCTATTTTTTGTACCTTTGCGCTGAAATAGAACAAATAATGGATAACAAGCTATTGTACATAGAGACCTATGGCTGCCAAATGAACGTGGCAGACACGGAGGTAGTAGCAGCTGTGTTGCAGACTGTAGGTTACGACATGACAGAAGACGCGAAAAAGGCAGATGCCATACTTTTAAACACCTGCAGCATACGAGACAATGCCGAGCAACGAGTTCTTGGGCGTCTGAGAGAATTATCGGCACTACGTAACGAAAAACCGAATCTAATATTAGGCGTCATCGGGTGTATGGCAGAGCGTACGCAACAGACTCTATTTGAAAATGGTGTTGACCTTGTAGCCGGTCCTGACAGCTATATGGATATGCCAAACCTCATTATGGCGGCAGAAGCTGGAGAGAAAGCCATTAACGTACAGTTGTCTACGACAGAAACATACAAGAGCATTCTACCAAGAAGACTTTCAACAGGCAACATATCTGCATTTGTCAGCATAATGAGAGGCTGCAACAACTTCTGCTCATATTGTATTGTACCTTATACACGAGGCAGAGAGCGCAGCCGCGAACCAGAGAGCATACTCAACGAGATACGCGACTTAGAGTCACGTGGCTATCGTGAAGTAACCCTACTTGGTCAGAACGTAAATTCGTACAACTATATTTGCGAAGAAGACTCAGCGAAGAATCTACTATTCCCAGGACTTCTTGCGCTTGTAGCGGAGACATTCCCAGGCATGCGTATCCGCTTTACCACATCAAACCCTAAGGATATGTCGGACGAGACACTTGAGGTAATTGCAGCGCATAAGAATCTGTGCAGACATATACACCTTCCATTGCAGTCTGGCTCGGACAGAATCCTTAAGTTGATGAACCGCAAGTACACTTCCGAATGGTACAAGGACAGAATAAATGCTATTCGCCGTATTCTTCCAGATTGTGGTATTACTACTGATGTATTCTGCGGCTTCCACTCTGAGACAGAGGAGGACCACCAGATGACACTTGACCTGATGAAGTGGGTAGGTTACGACTCTGCTTTCATGTTTCAATACTCTGAGCGACCTGGTACATACGCAGCAAAGAACTTACCAGACAATGTAGCACCAGAGGTTAAGGGCAGACGACTGAAAGAGTTGATAGACCTTCAGAATATACTTTCGCTCGAGAGCAATAAGAAAGATATAGGCAAAGAATTTGAGGTTCTTGTTGAGGGATACTCTAAGCGTTCCAAGGACGATCTTATGGGTCGTACTTCGCAAAATAAGGCTGTGGTCTTCCCTGCTGGCAACCACAAGAAAGGCGATTTGGTACGCGTACGTATCTATGACGCTACACAAGCGACTCTGCTTGCTAAAGAGATAATCTGACAGCAATGAAAATTCGTCACATAATATTACCCCTGCTTTGTACCCTTAACATACTTGAGGCTCAAGGCAGGGATTTTAATATTCCTCCAACAGACACTACCAAGTTGAATATATTTGACAGAGCCATCGGATTGGCTGAGAAGGTATTGGACTTTGTGACGTACGCCCCAGACTCATCGCGTTTTTCTTTTGCTATTTACCCTGCAGCATCATATGGCCACCGCACAGGCTTTGAAGTTGGACTTATGCCTATTATGCAAGCCAAGTCAAGAGGAGACAGACAATCTTCCATAGTCATGGGACTCCTGGTATCTACGAAAAAGATGTGGGAGATACAATTTGACATGGACCTCTACCCTAGTGACAATACGACCATTATAGGCAAGGTAGAATGGATGAGGCTACCAGATGAATACTACGGAGCGGGAAGTGGAAAGAAGAGCGTGGCAGCGGAGATGATGACAAGAACCCTCAGCGCTAACCCTTCCTTACTAGTAAAAATGGGAGAGTCTGACTGGGAAATAGGACCGGTTTTGAGATACTACTATGCCAAATATTCCGACATAATATCCAGAGACATTGAGGAACAGCAAATACATGAGATGTATCTTAATGCAAGCAATGGTTCGTCATTCGGATTAGGAGGAAGAATACGTAGAGATACAAGAAACGATAACGACTGGCCTACAGATGGATCCCTACTAGATGTGGAGTACGACTATTGGATGAGGGACCAAAGGAAAGGAAGATTTGCTACTTCTATTATAGACTATAGAAAATATATTGGATTAAGCAAAACCGTACTAGCTGGCCAAGCTTACCTATCATACGCATCAAGCAAGACACCATACCATTTAGGCGCTACCTTTGGAGGCACTCGCCTAGATAGAGCTGTGGGGCATAATCTAAAATACCTTGGTCAGATTGCATGGTTCTCGCAATTAGAGTGGAGGGTCCCGCTATTTTGGCGTATAGGCGGAGTTATCTTCGCAGGAGCCGGCAATGCTGAAAAGAATTTACGGAAGTCGCTAGACGACATACATGGCGTAATGGGATTGGGATTACGTTTCAAGGTATTTCCGAAATCGGGCATGAATATACGTTTAGACTACGGCAAAGGCTCTCATGGAGATGACGCAATATACCTCAGCATAAAAGAGGGATTCTAAAACACACGACCGAGTGTATGCTTCAGGGAATGATTTAGTATCTAAAATAAAACGAAAGAGGCGCTGATTAACTTCAACGCCTCTTTGTATTTATTTAAGAATGATCAAATAATCAAATAATCAATTAACCTTCTTACCCCAATAAGTCATGTTAAGGTTCTTGCCCGTACCTGCATAAACGAGAGTAACCTTACGAGGAGAAGCCTCCCAATCAAGTTCCCGCTCTACGCACACTATGACGTTATTAAGTTTTAGATATTTCTTATCGGCATCATAGCTCCACTCACCTGTAAGAGCTCCAGACATAGAACCATCCTCATTAAGAACCAATTCTTTAGACTGCTGCTGCACAGATGCTTGATAACCAAGATTGATGTGCTCCCATGTTCCGACTAGATCAGCCTTAGTAATCTTTGTCTGATCAGTCACATGCGCATAGCGCTCTGGGAGTGCAATTGGCCAAAGGTTATTAAGTTCGTCAGGAGAAGCAGGGCACCATACCAGGCGACGAACGTGACCCATCATGATGGCATTAGAATATGCGTTACCACCAACATTGGCTGGCAGACGACCTTGCGACATATAGAACCACTCACCAGAACGATTCTGGAAAGCACACATGTGAGATATACCAACCCAACCATATCCCTTAGAGAACTTATATGGATGCGTCACGATAGGGAAACAGTCACCACCTGTAGTGATATCTGTACCTTTAATATCTCTATAAGGTCCCTCAATGCTAGTTGCTCTGGCTACACGAGTATTATATGGGACATCGAGTCCATCGTAAGCCATAAATAAATAATAGTAACCATCTTTGTATATTACTTCAGGAGCCTCACTACCTTGCCAACGGCAATATGACTTTCCTGTAGGAATACGTGTAGCAACACGCTTACCATAACGTGCCTCAAGGTCAGCAGCACTATTAGCAAAAGGATCACCCAACTCATGATCAGGCTTACCTGTAGAAGGGTCTATCTTCAAAAGAGCAAATCCAGAATGCCATGAGCCATGAATAAGATAATGGTCGCCTTCTGGCGTCACAATATATGTAGGATCGATAGCATTATAATAGAAATATGCATCAGCCCAACTATTACTTCTGGCACGAGAATAGTCCTTACCTTTATCAGAAGATGAGCATGTAACGAACCCTAAGTCTTTCCAATTACCATTGGCAGGATCAGTAGACTCACACACACCGATAAATGCACGTTCTGTCCAGCTGCCATCAAAAGCTTCTGTAGCCTTCTTTCCAGACTTGATATAGTTGTCTATCACGATGGAATAGTACATACGAAGTTTTGTTGTTCCATCGACAGTAATTCTTCTTACAACTGGAGCCCAATATCCAAATGCTATATTTGACTTCTCAATAGGATCTAGATTCATTGTTGCTCGAATCTCATTGAGTTTAGTAACTACCCATGATGGAGCGTCATTCAGAGGTCCGGCAACCCACTCCCAATTCACAAGATCCTTGGATCTCTTGCCTTGGAAATGCTTACCCCTACCAGCCTTCTCATGTTCATTACCATAAGATGCATCTGTGCCATACATATAATAGTAGCCATCATAATAAGCGACAGAAGGGTCGTGCACATTAGCAAGATTCCATTTATCCTTATTTGCCCAACCAGCAATAGAAGAATAGTCGTCCTGATAAGTAGGTACTTTGAATGTATATTCTGCATCTACTTCATTATTCGGATCAACCTCTTGCTTATTGCCACCAGTTTTTATTCCTTCTGGTTCGTCATCTTCACAAGCGACGAAAACAAAAGGAGCTGCAAGAGCAAGTAGAAAAAATAGGGTCTTTTTCATTGATGATTATTGTTATGAGGTAATAAGAAAATCTAGATATGGAATAAAAGCTTCCACACAGATGTTACGAGTGTGGAAGCCTTTATGTTTATTATTCTACAGTATTATTTTACTACAGGGTGTACCTTGTAGCCATGAGAAGCGAAGTCATCTGTATTATCCTTCTCAGTCTCAGAGTTAGCAGAATTACCTACGAGGTTCTTGTTCTGGTCGAGAGTATTCTGATAGATTGGGAAATACTCGTGACCAGGGATGTAGTTATCCATAGAACACTTAGTGATAGTCTCGCCCTCAGCAGAGTTCTTATAAGAATAAGTAGTATGCTCAGCGAGCTGCTTACGACGTGAGCCATCGTAGAAGAAGCCCCAACGGATAAGGTCGATACCACGGCCATACTCGCAACCGAACTCCTTTGGACGCTCTACGTTAGCGATCTGCTCGAAGAGAGCATCAGCTGTAGGGAAGTCAGCAAGCTTGAGGTCGGCGAGAGTAGCACGGCGACGAACCTGGTTGATATAGTCGATAGCAGTCTGTGTAGGACCATTGATCTCATTCTCGCACTCAGCAGCGCGGAGGAGAACATCCGAGTAACGCATGAGACGGAGGTTGACACCACAAGAAAGACCAGTAGCGATCTTGTTGTAGATGTTCATACGTGCGTTAGTATTCTTAGCAATAGAGATAGAACCGAGAGCGCCTGCGTTAACGGCTGGAGTCTCTGTAATATCAGTCTGGTATACAGTATTGCAACGAGGGTCGCCATTAGGATAAGCGGCAGTCTTAACACCTGTATAGTTATCATACTCCTTCTCGTAAGAAACGAGAGTCCAGTAGAGACGTGGATCGAGGCGGTCGTCAGTTGTACGCTCACGCTTAAACTCATTGTACAACCAATCAGCACCAGCGAGGTCGGCCCAAGAGTTGAATACGTAAGAAGCGTAGTTAGACTCAACAGCATGACCCTGAGTAGCATCCTTAGTCATATTTACTGGAGTCCATTCAGCCTCAGTACCCTGCTTGCCATAGTCGAGGAACTGTACCTCGAAGAGAGACTCAGCGTTGTTCTCTGAAGCACCCTCGCGGCAGTTGTCGCCATAATCAGCCATAAGCTCATAGTGACCATACTTACCAGCGATGATATCCTTGAGAGCTGTGTCAGCCTCAGCGCACTTGTGGCGGAACGTAAGAGCACGTGCATAGAATCCAGCGGCAGCAGCGCGAGTAGCACGACCCTGAGCCCACTCGCCACCCTTATCACGAGAAGGGAGGATAGACATTGCCTCAGCGAGGTCAGCCTCGATAAGGTCGAACACCTCATCCTGAGAAGCATTCTTAGCATAAGTACCCTCGAGAGTAGAATAAGCATCATAGCTTGTGTACAATGGAATATTCTGGAAATAAGCAGAAAGGTGGAAGTTCATCAAAGCACGGATGAAGAGAGCCTGACCCTTGATCTGCTTGTAGGCATCCTCAGAAAGCTTAGCCGACTCAACATACTTGAGAACGAAGTTAGCGCGGTTTATGCCATGGTATGAGTCACGCCAGATCCACTGACCGATCTCATCACCTGCACCTACATTGAGGTTATCGAATGGGAGATACCATACCTGAGAAGCGTTCCATACCTCGTCACCACGTACGGCATCCATTGTGTAACCAACGCGAGCGAAAGTACCCTCGAGACGAATACGGTTGTAGCAAGCGATGACAGCCTCCTGAAGTTCAGCCTCATTGTCACCGAAATCTGCTGTTGTCTGGTAGTTAGGATTCTTGACGTCGAGCTGATCCTCGCAAGCTGTGAATCCAAGCATGAGAGAGCATGCTGCCAGAGCTATATTGATTCTTTTCATATCTGTCAATATTGATATTAAACGTTAGAATGAGAAGTTAAGACCAGCCATGATAGTACGTGGAGAAGGGTACGAACAGTAGTTGTAACCTGGAGTAAATGTACCACCTGCGAAGTCGATATTGTAACCCTTATACTTTGAGAATGTATGGAGGTTCTGAGCAGAAACATACAAGCGTACGTTGCTTACTACATCGTGGAACCACTCATTCTTGAAGTTGTAACCGAGCTCGATATTAGCAATCTTGAGGTAAGAACCATTCTTGAGGAAACGGTCGCTGAAAGTATTAGAAGTAATAGGAGCTGTTGTAGAGTACATAACTCTAGGAGTATTAGAGTCGCTGTTCTCTGGAGTCCATGCATTAAGAAGGTCCTTGCTACGGTTAGAAAGACCGCCGAACTGATGGATAGCCATATCGATGTGGTCGAGAGCCTTAAAGCCTGCTGCACCGAATGTAGCTACAGAGAGGTCGAGACCGTTCCACTCTACACGTGCATTGAGACCGAAGTTTACCTTAGGGAGGCCACTACCGAGGAATACGCGGTCGTCCATATCAATATCACCATCAAGGTCTGTATCCTTATAAGCGATATCACCGAGTTGTGCACCTTGCTGGAATACTACATTGCCGAGATCATTTACACGGTTGTTGAGTTGCTCTTCATTCTTGATCACGCCCTCTGAGATGAGACCGAAGAAACGACCTACCTCATCACCTACCTCTGTACGGCAGTAGCCATCGTTCTGTGAATCAGCATCACCGAGAGATGTCACCTTATTCTTGAGAGTAGAGAGGTTAGCAGAAACCTCGTACTTAACAGGGTGGTCATTGTTGCGATATGTTACAGCGAACTCGAGACCAGAGTTCTCCATTGTAGCAGCGTTCATAGTAACACGATCGTTACGAACACCTGCCTCAGCTGGAACTGCTACGCCATAGAGAAGATCCTCAGAAACTGCCTTGTACCAGTCGAAGTTGAACTCCAACTTATTGCTAAACAAACCGAGGTCGAGACCAACGTCTGTAGACTTTTTCTTCTCCCACTTGATAGCTGTATTTACATAATCTGTAAGAGATGAACCTACAACTACATTACCGCCGAAGCTGTATGAGTAGTCGCCACGACCCATTGTAGACATATACTGATACTCACCGATATTCTCGTTACCGAGTACACCATAAGAACCACGAACCTTCAAGAGATTGATTACGCGGTCATCTACTGGGAAGAAATCCTCACGGTCGATACGCCAACCAGCAGAAATTGAAGGGAAGATATCGAAGCGGTCCTCAGAAGAGAGACGAGAAGAACCATCACGACGAACTACACCAGAAAGGAGGTACTTACCATCGAAGTCGTAGTTGAGACGACCGATGAAAGAAGCGATTACGTGCTCAGACTCGTATGTGCCAGCGTTTGTCTCCTTGGCATTGTTGAGCTGGAGGTAGTAAGGCTCTGACATCTCATAACCTGTACCTGTAAGTGTATGATAACGCTCACGCTGGAATGTCTGACCAACGACTACGTTTACGTGATGGAGCTCAGCGAACTTACCGTCGTATGTAAGAGTATTCTCTACGAGGAAGTCCTGATTGTTACGATAGCCCTCTGTGAAGATTTCATACTGCTTGTCGAGAGTTGCCTTGTTCGACTGGAAGAACGAAGGAACAAAGTTCAAGTCCTTGCAGATTGTCTTATTCCAAGCAAGGTTGAGAACGTAGTTGAGCTTATGGTTGTCATTCTTATGACCAATCATATCCATAAGGTCGAAGTTGAGTGTACCTGTAAGGGCAACACGGTCAACATCTGTACGACGCTCGAGAAGTTCGTTGAGGAGAAGTGGGTTTGTCATCTGGACATCACCATGAGCTCCTGTGTAGTATGTACCATAACCGAATGAATCGTACTGGTAGTTAACAGCTGATGGATAATACTTATCAAGGCACCATGTAGAAGGATCCTTTGCCTTGATTGAAGGAGGCATGAACATTGCTGCAAGGATAACTGGGCCACCAGAACCGTTTGAAAGACCGTTTACATACTCATTAGCGTTAGAGAACGCCATGTTGTTCTGCTTGCTGTGAGAATAAACAACACTAGTCTTGATATTAAGGAACTTAACATCCATTGTGTTGTTCAAGCGAGCTGTGAAACGATCGTAGTTAGGACCAGCACCTACAATAGTACCATCCTGACCGAAGTAGTCAAGCGAAAGGTTGTATGTATTGCTTGCGCCACCACCTGAGAGGTTCAAGTTATGGTTCTGACGAATACCTGTCTTGTAGAGTTCATCGAACCAATCTGTATCTACACCCTGGATATAATCCTTGTACTCTTGTGTAGACTTATCATAACCTGCTGGAATAGCATCGCCTGAGTTCTTGCATGCCTGAGTAAGGTACTGACCATACTCCTCAGCATTCATTACGTCATATACGCCGCTCTGGACTTTATCCATACCGACATAGCCACGGTAATCAATGCGCATTGGCTGATCTTTCTTACCCTGCTTTGTAGTGATGATAATCACACCGTTAGCAGCGCGCGAACCATAGATAGCAGCTGCAGATGCATCTTTCAACACCTGAATTGTCTCAATATCGTTTGGTGAGAAGTCGCGGATTGTTGTACCCATTGGAACACCATCGATAACATAGAGAGGTGCTGTAGAACCGAAAGAACCCAAACCACGGATACGTACCGAAGGATCTGCACCAGGCTGACCGTCTGTTGTAATGTTTACACCAGCAACCTTACCTTGGAGCATTGTAGACATATTCGAGTTTGATACCTTCTTCATCTCGTCTGCGTCTACGATAGCTACAGAACCTGTAAGGTCAACCTTACGCTGTGTACCGTAACCTACAACTACAATGTCGTTCATCTCAAAGCTCTCGCTCTTGAGAACGATAGTGCCGAGATTAGTCTGACCGTTAACAACTACCTCTGCATTTTCATAACCTACGAAAGAACATACAATAGTAGAGTTAGCTGGAACGGTAAGAGAGAAGTTACCATCGAAATCAGTGATAGTACCAGTAGTGGTACCCTTTACAGATACGTTAACGCCTGGGATTGTCTCTCCATTCTCGTCAACGACCTTACCAGAAACTTTTACGTTGCCGGCTTGCACTTCTGTGAGGACCTCATTGCTCTGCAAATTCTCAGCCATAGCAGAGAATGGAGCAGCAACCAAAAGGCTAAGTGCTATAAGATATTGAAATTTCATTTCTAATTCTGAATTAAGTAAGTATTCTCGATTACTTTACAACAAGGTATGACCCCTCTGTTACGAATGAGAAGTAAAGGTCGTCTGAGTTGACTGCTAGACCTTTATAGTTCTGGAAGTGCTCCTCGCCATTTGCATAGGTAACCTTAACTTCAATGTCGGCTGTACCATCACCGTTGTTTGTGATCTTTACCTTATAGAGAGAACCATTAATGTTTGGCTTGTATGTATCCCAGTTCCAGTCGCTCTCTACAACCTTAGTGTCATTGCCCTCATAGCCAGCACCCCAACCAAAATGGTCTGAACGTGTTACACAGTATTCGTTCTTCTGTGCTCCACGAAGTATGTAGCATGGAGTATGCCAGTTCTCAATGTTGTCGGAGTAACATGTGAGCTCCATCTCTATCGACTTGCCTGACTCAACCTCAATGTCTTCAGGACTGAATGTTGTCCACCACCCATTTGTAAAGTCAGCAGCACCGATAGCGTAAGAACCCTTAACGAAATTAACAGCTACTTCTGCAGAAACTTCGTCATCGTACTTAACTGACATCTTACCATTAGCGAAATCAGGTGTGAACGTGAGGTTGGCATTAGGCATTACAGATGAAGTGCCATCGCTATATGTTGCTGTAACCTCAAAACCTACTGTAGGAATATTCAATGCTGCACCATCGATATAGTAGTATGTCAATGCTGGAGCAAGATTCTTAACCTCAATAGAAGCTACCTTACTAGTAACCTCGAGAATATAGTAGCCTGTGATAGGCTTGCAGTTGTTACCGAGTTTTGTCTTTGTGTATGCCAAGACAATAGTCTTAGAACCTACAGACGAAAGATCTGGAATTACAGTGAATGTTACGTCTGCTGTATCTACTGGTGCAGATGAACCATCAGCGAAATATACTGTAGCTACTGCATTGCCCCAGAAGTCTTCTTCACCGATAACAAGTGATTGTGGTGCATTGACAATAGTCAAAGCTACTGGCTCGTAATCTACGAGCTCTGCAACCTCTGATGGCATCAATGTTGCTTTCTTCATCTCCATGAAGCTGCCATCAGCAATAAGGAATGCCTGGATATCGTCTGCTGTAGAAACCGGGTGGTTGTATGTCTCAGTAATTGTTGTCTGACCATCAGCGCTTGTTGCTGTTGCTGTAACGTAGCAGTAACCTGCCTTCGAGTGGTCAACCTTCATTACTACATTAGCACCCTGCATGATATTACGGAAGTCATTCCAGATATCACCATCACCATCAAGGTCTGGATAATCTTGCTTAATAAGACCACCATCATATTTATCGTTACCCCAGCCATAAGCATCTGAACGGAGAACGAAATACTCTGAATAGTTCGAACCATCACGAACGTCAGGTGTCGTAACGCCTAAATTCCAGTTGTTCCAGTTATTGGCACCTGTACCATGGTTAACAAACTCGAGTACGAGCATCTTGCCTGTAGGAACCTTGAAGTAGTCTGAGAATGCTGACCACCATCCTGCAGAACAATCAGGTGTACCAACCTCATAAGTTCCTATAATAAGTTCCTCATTATCTCCCTGCTCAGCCTTGGCAGCCTCGCGTTCAGCAGCAATAGCATCAATCTTTTCCTGCAGATCCTCAGGAGAATCTATAGTATAGATGTCTTCCTGACAACTCACGAAAGCCGATGCTGCGACAAAAGCGGTACAAAGCGACCGCCACATCAGTTTTGTTGTTTTCATAAATAGATAATTACATGTGTACAATTTGATGTTGTTAGATGTGTTTTAGTCGTTTGTCCCTATATAAATGTACCGACCGCTAAACATCTTTTAACGACTGCAAAGAAATATCAACACATTGACGTCAGAGGTAAAAAATAATTTTAATTGGTGGACAAATATGTATAAATGTGTTAATCACACACATCCACCTATTTATAACACCATTAGTATATGGTAAAAAAAGTGTATGAGTAGGTGGAAAAAATTTTTCACACAACTCATACAAATATCATCTAGCCGTGTATCTATAAGGATTTCACGACGTTTAGTCCATCGTCTTGACTATCTTCTCTATATTTAAGCTCCTTGCAGAGGCATCAAATATTTTTCTGTACACTCCATTCATATCATAACACTCCTCGTGTGTTCCGTGCTCCATTACTCTACCCTTTTCGAGAGAATAAATGGTTTCTGAGTCTATGATTTGAGACAAACTATGTGAAATAATTATAACGGTACGGTCTTTCTTTATCGCATCTATGGAGTTTTTTATCTGCTCCGTAGCTATGGCATCGAGGCTAGCTGTAGGTTCGTCAAGGAAGATAATCGGCGGATTCTTTATAAACATTCTCGCAATGGCTACTCGTTGCTGCTGACCTCCTGACAACTCCGTAGCTTTACTCTTGAATCCCTTAGGCAATGCTGATACCTGCTCGTATAAATATGCTTTCTTAGCTGCCTCTATTACCTCTTCGTCTGTAGCAGTCGGATTACCATAGCGTATGTTCTCCTCTATTGTACCATCAAATATGTGATTCTTCTGCAAGACAAGCCCTATATGATCTCGAAGATATTTTGTATCCCACTCCCTCAAGTCTACTCCATCGAGCAACACCTGTCCACAGTCGGGGTCATAAAATTTATCCAAAAGGTGGACAATGGTACTTTTTCCCGCTCCAGACAATCCTAGAAGAGCAGTTATCTTGCCACTTTCTATGGTCATATTTATGTTATGCAGAGCCTTAGTACCATTAGGGTACGTAAAATCTACTCCGCGCAACTCCAGTTTGCCTTTCACCTTCTCAGGTCTGTAGTTTCCTGATATCTCTTTCTCATGATCTGAATTCATGATATCAAAATATCCACCAGCATATATCAGGGCATCGTTCCAGTCATCATATATACGGTGGAGCTGACGAATAGGCGCAGACACATTGCCGAAAAGCATAATATGATACATTATGGCACCGATAGTCATCTGTCCGCTCAAAACCAGATAAGCTGTCAATATGATGATAAGTACGACACCTATCTGCTCTACGAACGTCTTCAACCCGTCAAAAGCAAACGCAGTCTTACGTGTCTTCATCTGGTTGTCGGTTATCTTCTTGAGCAGAGACAACTGCTTTTCACCTTCGATACTCTCTCTGTTGAACGACTTGATGACATTGATGCTCTCAATGATATTCATTATACCATGACTCTTAGCTTCATAGTAGGTCTTGTGCATTTCTCGCCACCCCTTGAGTTTGGCTGCCTGCTTATATGTTATCCAGAAATATATAGGTACAATGCACAATGCTGTCAGACCAACCCACACATTTTGCTTGAACATCAATACTATAGCAAGAATGGCAGAAACGAACAATGGCAGAATATCAATAAAGAAGTTCTGCACCATCCTAGTCAGACTATCCACACCTCTGTTGATTCGCGTCTGCAGCTTACCAGGTTCATTACCGTCACGAGAGTAGAATGCCAATTTGTATGTAAGCATCTTTACTATCACAGCCTCCGACAGATCCTGGGATATACTTATGCGCATCTTTTCGCCAAAAAACCTCTGCCCGAATGTAAGAGCCACTGTCAGCAATTCTTTCGTCAGCAGGACTACGCATATCAACATCATGATATCCAACCCCTCCGCCAAGCCCTTACCTGCTTCTACCAAAGCATTTATCGCATCGACGGTATAGTTCAACACAATGGCATTCACCTGTGCTGCACATGAACCAATGAGAGTAAGTACAAGAGTAGCAATAACAAGCCACTTATATGGCATTACGTATGGAACTAGCTTTTTTAGTGTCTGTAGTGTTGTCATTTTATGTGTCGTTTTTCGAGCGGTAATACGCGAATTTGCGGAAAAAGGTTGAGTAACAGTAGTTTTACTTGTCTGGATTATTCGGTAGCATCACTATAAATTTCGTACCTTCTCCCTCTTTGCTCTCGACACTGATCCTGCCTCCATGCATACTTATAATCTGCCTACATACGCTGAGACCTATGCCTGAACCAGAACTTTTAGTGGTATAAAAGGGAACAAATATCTGCTCTGCCACCTTCGACGACATACCTGTTCCATTATCTGATATCTCTATGTAGAAACAGTTGGATGACCTGTCTGTACGTGTCTTAACGTCGATATGAGGATTTGCCACCTCTTCGCACGCCTCTATTGCATTCTTTATGAGGTTTATAAGCACCTGTTCAATCTGACTTTGATCTACATAAATCTGCTCATGTTTATCTTCTATCAAGAATGATATAAACGCGTGCTGATACAACTGCTGTAAATCGGCAATGATATTGTTAAGTTCAACCCAACTCTTCTGTGGAGGTGATATACGTGATACTTTTCTAAACGACTCAACAAAACTCAGCAAACCCTGACTCCTTCTATATATGGCCTGAAGTGCCATCTGAATATCATCTTTATCTACATCACCCTCGTCGAAAGAATGGCTCAGTGTGTCTGACAGTGATATGATTGGAGAGAGAGAATTCATAATCTCGTGCGTCAAGACCCTTACAAGCTTACTTTGCGATTCGACCTCATTTTGTCTCAATACCGACTGCACGTCTTCTATGCTGTAGAGTTTCATATCAATGCCATAACGATTGTATCTCGTCACACTGACACTCCACTCCACCAACATTCCTTTTATCATCATTGCCAACAATTTCTGCTGACCTACTGATAGCGACTCTAGTTCTAACGGCAATGACTCATTCAGAACAGAAAGCTCATTTATCTTGGTTATCTTGAAGCCACACAACCCTTTGATAGCAGATTCGTTCATCCATTCTACTATGCCATGATCGTTTACTACCATCAGGAATGTATTGGTCTTATTGAGCAAAGACTCCAGGTATCCGTATTGCGCATCCAAACGCTTACTGGTATCACGAAATTCAACTATGACGTCGTTTATCTCTTGTGCAAGCTTCAATTCCTCCCCTCGCAACTTCTGTTCATTGAAGTGAAGAGAGAAATCTCTGGACTTGATAGATGCCAGCATTAACCTTAGTCGCTTTATACTCTTATTCCTAAACCAACCAAACATCTGAACGATACAACCGTTTTTTTATAGCTTAATCTTTTCCAATTTGCGATATAATGCATAACGGGTAATGCCAAGTATCTCTGCTGCTTGCGTAAGATTTCCATTCGCTATCTCTATAGCCTTACTTACCGCCACCTTCTCCAGATCTTCGAGCTTTAGAGGAATGTCTTCTTGCTTGGCTGCCATACTGCTGCTGACATTAACTTCCATCTGAAGATCCGACTTAGCTATCGTATTACCATTAGACAACACCACTGCCCTCTCGACAGTATGAATCAATTCCCTGACATTACCTGGCCATGTATGTGCCAATAGTGCCTCTCGCGCATCATCTGACAAAACAGGACGCTTTTTATTGTACTTTGAAGCGAATCGACCAATAAACTCTTCTGCCAACTCCAACACATCATCGCCTCTGTCTCTCAAAGGCGGGGTACGAAGTTCTATGGTATTTATTCTGTATAGCAAATCTCTACGGAACACCCCATCTTCCACCTCTTTATGTATAGGTGCATTAGTTGCACAAATAAGTCTGAAGTCTACATCTATGAAATTCGTACCTCCTAGTCGCACTAATTGCCTCTTCTCCACAAGAGTAAGTAATTTTTGCTGCATGGCTGCAGACAAATTACCTATCTCATCCAAGAAAAGAGTACCACCATTGGCCATCTCAACACGACCGATCTTTTGCGTATTAGCACCTGTATATGCGCCTTTTTCATGACCAAACAGCTCATCTTCCATCAGACTTTCGGACAGAGAACCTAGATCAATACTGACAAATGGCTTGTCAGCACGGTTAGAATGCTCATGAAGATAATGAGCTATCACATCTTTACCCGAACCATTCTCACCTAAAATCAATACCGAAGCATCAGTCTTTGCGACAGTATTACACTGTCCAAGCATTGTTTGAAAGATTGGAGATGATCCTATAGGCTCGCTTAAGGTCTGCTTAAGGCTCCCTTTAGCATTATCGGATTTTCTGGCATTTCTGGAATCACTAAGCTCTATAGCACTCATCACCGTTGCTAAAAGCTTATTATTATTCCATGGTTTAGGCAAAAAATCTACTGCTCCAGCTTTTATAGCGCGTACAGCCTTCTCCGTATCTACGTAAGCAGTAATAAATAATACTACTGTATCAGGCTTTATCTCTAGTATCTTTTTCAACCATTCATAACCCTCCTCTCCGCTTATGACGTCTCGCTTGAAATTCATATCCAGCAATACCACATCTGGATCTAGGGAAGCCATAAAATCAGGGATTCGTTCAGGGTCAGATAATACTTGTACTCTCTCTACATGATTTTTCAGTAGCATGTGCAGCGAGAGTAGCACATCCATATTATCATCAACGATAAGTATTTTGCCGTGTTTATCCATAACGTGACAAAGATAACATTATTATTCATTACTTTTGCAAGGAATTATTATTGTTGTTATGAAAGTAGACATGGTAGACCTTAAAGCGTTACACACTCGCCTTGCTAATGAACTTGACACCGCGATTATGGATGTGGTGCGTAGTGGCGCTTATATAAAGGGACCTGATGTTCAAGCTTTTGAAGAGGAGCTTGCCGATTATCTAGGAGTCAGACACGTAATAGCTTGTGGCAATGGCACTGACGCGCTACAACTGGCGCTGATGTCTCTTGGTCTGCCACAAGGAGCGGAGGTAATCACTACTGCTCAATCATTCATAGCGACGGCTGAGGCTGCAGCATTATTGGGATTAAAGCCGGTATTTGTGGATGTAAAAGATGATTATAACATAGACGTATCAAAAATAGAGGCTGCCATCACAGCAAAAACAGTTGCCATAATACCTGTTCACCTCTTTGGTAAGCCTTGTGATATATCGGGCATCACTCGGCTTGCTCGCAAATTTTCACTTTACGTCATTGAAGATACGGCTCAAGCACTAGGTGCAGAATATATATGTGATGGGCAAAAAATGAAGGCTGGAACAGCCGGAACTATAGGATGCACCTCGTTCTTCCCTACCAAGAATCTTGCCTGCATGGGGGATGGTGGTGCCGTATGGACTAATGATGATGAATTAGGCAGACGACTAAGAATGCTGGCATCTCACGGATCTGAAAAAAAATATCATAATACAGCCATAGGTATAAATTCGAGATTAGATACCATACAGGCTGCGATATTGAGGGTAAAGCTACGCCATCTTGACGATTTCAATAATCGTCGTCGTGCTATTGCGACGATATACAATAAAAGGCTTGCCGATATAAAAGACCTCATCACATTGCCATTCTTCGACGATTCGTATAGCAGACATGTCTTCCACCAATATACAATAGCTTTGAATAGAGGCAATGCTGAGATACGCGACAATGTACGCGACAAATTAAAGGAGCGAGGCGTGTCGAGTATGGTATATTTCCCAGTGGCTCTTCATAAAATGCCTGTCTTTGAGGCTGACAACAGAAGAGTATCATTGCCAAACGCAGAACGTCTGATGGATAGTGTAATATCACTACCAATGCACACTGAGATGAAATCAGAGGAGGTAGAGTATGTATGCCAGATGGTTCATGAGGTATTAGCTGAAGTGTTATAGGATTACTAAAGCTATAATCAAATAAATGCGTAATTTATGAGAATTGGTGTACTGATTGTATCTCTGCTAATTGTCTGTCTACTGACCTCTTGCAATATCTGCAACAAGGGGCACAACAAAATGCTTATTACAGATGATAAATGTCTAAAGCCAGTAGAAAACGCAGAGAATATAACTAGTAAGCTAACATACGCCCCAAATGTTGTCGATACTTCAACTATTGCTGAAACATCGGAGGCCAGTTCATCAACTCATTTGACTTTTGATAGTAAGGAGGAGGAGGCATGGCCTGATGAACAATACTGTATTTTCAAAAAGCATGTAGATTCTTTAGATTTCAATATAATATGGATTGCATATTTTGAGCCTAAAGAAGATGATGTAGAATATAAGGAATTCATTAAGTGGAGTAGAAAGTACCTTCTTAATTTTGATCACGGCATTCATGTTGATACCTCAATCATTGAGAGTTGGAATGATATCATAACATGTAATGCCAACTGTACTGATGAGTTATTAAATAATGAAGAAATACAGACATACTCAAATTCTGCTGGAATCAACTTTGACAGAAATGTGGTTTTAAACAGGAATAAAACAGAGTTGTATAGTAATTATACAATAATGATAGAAACATATGGCAGCTATTATGGACGTGGACAAATTGAACAATATACAGCATTATTTGACAATAGCACAGGAGAAAGATTTGCATGGGATTGTATTGCCAATATTGATGGTTTACTATCCAAAATAGAAAAACAGTATGTGGGTGGATATATGGAGGATTCGGAATGTTGGATAAACACTGACACGTTGGTTACTCAGATGAGAAAACAAAAGCCGCGCACAGATCCATATCTAAGAATGGAGAAGAACGAACTTTATTTATGTCTATACTACCAATGGAAGGAGATTTACCCAGGGTATGAAATACCTTTTCAATATGAAGTTTCGTTTCCTATAGATAGTGTCATTCTATTCCTTAGCGAACGGGGAAAGAAATTTATTCATCTCTGAAAGTGCAAGCTACCCTTTATAGACCAATATTGAATTTGCCATTATTCATTAGTTTCAGATGCTATCCTTCATATAAATGCCTTCTGTCTTGTCAAAATGGTATGTCTCGACTTCAATCTTATGAATGGTATCACATTTTGAATAATCGAGTTCATAGCCATCGGCAATACTGGCGCAATTGATTATATCTGTATCATATTTCACTTTAAAATTGTACATGCCGGCATAATTCCTAGTCGTGTCAACTGCTATTGAGGCTCTGGTTTCAGTTATTTTTCCTTCTTCCCAAAACAATTTTGTAGGTACATCCTCGACTACAAATCTTTTCTTATCCAAGTCGTATATGTCAAGTTGGTAGCCATAGCCTTCAGCACAATGATCATGACAGATGTCAAATGTAAGAGCTAAGGTTCCGTTGCTATTTAGGTGCAATGTATCGATATCCAAGCTCTCACAATAGAGGCTGTAACCATATATATTTATCACTGTATCTCTCAATTCAAGCCGACCATCTCGTATGTCAAACTTTATATAATCAAATATAGAGTAATCGCTATGTTCACCTGTTTTATATAAAGCAACGCAATACACTGTAGAATCTTCCACGAATTTCCCAACCATTCCAATAGTGTCATTGACCCAATTGCCACTGCGGCAGACGTCGTATGGCTTGTGGTTCCATTCACCTAGCAGCCAATCCAGATTTCTTAAGTGAACTTTCAGTTGATGCTGTCTATGAGCCTCACGCTCTGCAGCGTCTATACTGTCACGTTTCAATTTTTCTGTACGTATGCTGTCTAGGCGTGCCTGACGCATAGCATCTGCTGCCTCGTTATTTTTGACACCGCACGCACACAGCATAGCAACAATCAGAGCAAATGACATGAAATACTTTTTCATACCTCAATCGTATTAATACATCCCGGTGAATATAAAAGATGAAACTTCTCCGATACACATTGCAGTAATAATTAATATTTCAATGTGTAGCACATTTATAAATAAATTCAGACTTATCATAGGACAAGAGAAATATCTATAATTCACCATACGGGTGCGAAAATAAAAAAAGTTTTGGGATATATTATATCATCCCAAAACTTATACTGGATACTGTATTGAAGCGAAAATCTGACTATGTCACTTTTCTACTTTACTTCAAAAGGAATGGCTGTCAAATCCTCATCACGAGAAGAGTTACCATAAAGTATCTGATACTTACCAGCAAAAACATCAAGGTCATCTTTAGCCTCGCTATAGTACGAGAATGCATCAGGTGTAAGAGTGAGTTTTACATTTTCACTATTACCCTTAGCTAATTCTACACGCTTATAAGCCTTCAAAGCCTTGATAGGAGCATCTGGGTTAGTGAGGCTCTTTACATATACTTGTACAACCTCAGCACCATCCATCTTACCTGTATTCTTAACTGGAATTACGATATCTACACTCTCGCCTCGCCTAATCGACTTCTTAGACAATTTAGCATTGCCGAACTCGAATGTAGTATAACTCAAACCGTAACCGAAAGCATATTGTGGCACGCCTCGGAAGTAACGGTATGTACGGTTCTCCATATTATAATCCTTAATATCAGGCAACTGAGATGTTGACTTATAGAAAGTGAGAGGAGACTTAGCAGATGGATTATAGTCGCCGAAGAGGACATCAGCAACGGCTGTACCACCCTCCTGACCAGCGTACCATGCCTGTAGGAGAGCATCACAATTATCATCGACACCCTCAAACGCTATTACAGAACCGGAACAGTTAACATATATCACAGGCTTTCCTGTAGAGCGCATCTCTGCAAGGAACTTCTGCTGTACCTCAGGAAGTTCTATAGTTGTACGCTCATGACCCTCACCCTCTTGAGAAGGAGTGATACCACCAACATATATAATAGCCTCAGCGTCCTTGATACTCTCCTTAAGTTCTGCGAAATCAAGTTGCTTCTGTACGAATGGAGATACAGACAAACGAGATACTGTACCCTCTTGTGCTGATGTGTAGAGAATCTCAATGTCATAAGTCTCGCCCAATACCACGTCTGCAACTACAGGTTTTGGGCGACGGAAGAAAGACATCATCAACTCTTGACGTTGAGCCTCAGTAAGTTCCATACCTGGCTTAAACTCGAACGAGAGTTTAGCTGGGCGGAATTCGCCAACAGTCTCTCCGTTGACCTTAACCTCAAACTCTGTACCTCTAATCTCAAGCATGAGTTTGCCGGTAAAATCAGGAGTATACTTTGCCGTATAACGAGCCGAGAAATCGTGAGTAGGCACACCGTTACCGAAACCATAACCACCCTCGGTCTGATAATCAATAGACTCACAGTGAGTTACTACAATCGGATCGCCCTCAAAGGCACGATTACCGAAATACTCAGCCTTGAAGCCTACACTACCATCAGCCTTAATATTCTGACCTTGAGGTATCTGCAAATAATCATGCTCTATCTCACATGCTTTATTAGAAATGATTTTTGCGTTAGGCAATTTATTCTGAATACCCTGCAAAATAGTGACGCAGTGTGTGGGAGTACCGCTATAGTTACCACGCATCATGATTGGGTCATCGATATTTGGGCCGACGACAGCTATTGTCTTGATATTCTTGCTCAAAGGAAGAGTGTTATTTGCATTCTTGAGAAGGAGCTGGCTCTCCTGCGCCATCTTCAAAGCATGATCGCGATGTCTCTGACAATCAACCACTGAGCCTGGGATATTGTAATATGGGCTAACCTCATCAGGATCGAGAAGACCAAGAGTAAAACGGCCATAAAGCACACGACGTAGAGAAACATCGAGATCAGACTCCTTGATCAACCCTTCCTTAACAGCATCGATAAGAGAGTTGTAGCACTTACCGCACTCGAGATCTGTACCATGCAGCACAGCATCGGCGCTGGCATCTTTTGGTCCCTGATGAGTCTCATGACGACCCTTAGAGTACAAATCGTTTATAGCATCACAATCTGTCAGGATAATACCCTTATAGTTCCAACGATCACGGAGGATATCAATGAGGAGTCTACCACTAGAGCAGCATGGCTCACCATCGAGAGCAGAGTATGCACACATAACCTCCTGAACATTACCCTCTACGACGAGAGCCTTGAAAGCAGGAAGATAAGACTCCCAAAGGTCACGCTTGGAAACGACAGCATTAAACTGGTGTCTCAAAGGCTCTGGACCGCTATGTACAGCGTAATGCTTAGCACAAGCATGAGTCTTATGGAGCAATGCGTCTGTACCCTGCATACCTATAACGACATTGACTCCCATGCGAGAAAGGAGGTAAGGGTCCTCGCCATAGCTCTCCTGAGCGCGTCCCCAACGAGGGTCGCGAATAAGATTTACATTAGGAGCCCAGAAAGTCAAGTTAGGAATCCAAGATACGTAAGGACCGATATCGCCATCACGAGAGATGGAATTATAACGACCGCGGGCCTCATCAGAGACCATAGAGTACGTTGCGAGCTGACCATCATCATCGAAAGTAGAAGCGAGAGCGATAGCCTGAGGGAAAACCGTCACGTCACTCACGCCCATAAGGCCGTGGCAAGCCTCACCCCACCAGTTATATGCAGGGATACTGAGACGAGGGATGGCAAGGGAGCGGTTCATCATCATGCTCACCTTCTCCTCGAGGGTCAACTGATCAATGAGGTTATCTATACGCTCTTCGACTGGCAGATTATAGTTCCAGAAAGAATGATCATCGCACGCATCAGTCTGGGCGATTGATTTCATTGGGTGAACTAGCAGAAGAAGCCCCAATGGTAATAGTTTCAGGTTCATCTTTAATACTGTATTGAATGTTGTGTTATGTTTTTTGTGCAAAGATACACAAATAACAAGACTAGATACAATAATAGCCAACAAATGTGCATAATGCGGATAGCGAATGAACTTATTAGCGTTCTTTATACTCTTATACCAATAAGAGTAATATCGTCTATTTGTGGACAATCTCCTATCCACTTGTCAAATCGCTGAGAGAATGTATTATGCTGCTGCTCTATAGGGAGAGTCGCTATATCCTGTATCAGGGTCTTTAGGCCGCACGACTTGAGTCGTTTCCCATGGGGATTCTCTTCGGTTGCGCCACCAAACTGGTCTGCTATTCCATCAGAGAATATATATATGGAGTCTCCTTTCTGAAGTTGGATTGTTCCGCCTTCAAAAGAAAGTTCACAACTCCTCTCATCTCTATCTCCTATGCTTCGCTTCGTACCTTTAAACTCTTGAAGAACACCATCGCGCACTATGTATATAGGGCGACGTGCCAAGGCGTAATCTAGTTGAAGTGTATTCGGATTAAGATTTATAAGAGCTACATCCATACCATCATTCACATCAAGATTTTCACCATGATTAAGAGCATCAATAATCTGAGCATCCAGCATACGGAGAATATCCGAAGGAGCTATATATTCTGAATGGGATGATATTTCATTAAGAATAGTATTACCAATAAGTGACATGAAAGCTCCAGGAACGCCATGTCCAGTACAATCCGCACATAAAAGAAGCAGTGAACCATCACGTTTACGCCCCCAATAGAAATCACCGCTTACAATATCTCTAGGCCTGTAAAATGTGAATATACCTTCTAACCCCAAGCCATTTTGCAAGTCATTGATGTCAGGAAGAAGGGCTCTTTGAATCCTCTTAGCGTAGTTTATACTATCTGTCATTTCGCGGTGGCTCTCGCTTATTATCTTATTCTTTACAAAGAGCACCTCATTTTGCGTGGTTATTTCCTCATTCTTATCGCGCAACTCACTGGTTTGTCTTGCTACCTCTTGCGCCAGAAGTTCGTTCTGCTCACTAAGAAGCTGTCGCATATCTCGTTCTCGTCTGCGTTTTTGAAGCTGAATATATGAGAAGGCTGCTGCAATGGAGAGTAAAAGTGCTCCAATTGCTATTGTGAGGTATCTGTGATTTCTCATCTCAGTCTCCTGCGCCTCAATCTTCAGTTTATCCATTCCGAGTAGCGTGCTAATCTCATCGATATTGGAGTTTTTCATCTCCGCAGTAAGCGAGTCGCTAAGGGTTAGAATGCGTTTGGCTATATCGTAGTCGGCATTGAAGTTGCGCATCATGTGATTGGCATCCAACTTTACCTTAAGTGCTTCAAGTTCTGAACTCGAATCAAAATCCCTATTATAATATGCAGCAGAGTCAGCATATATCATAGCCTTCCTATAGTCACCTATGGTCATGGCATATTTTGCCATTGTGGAATAGAATGTCCCAGCTATATTGTTATATGCCTGAGTAATGGTAGAAAGAGTATACCGAGAGATAGCCGCATACTCTTTGGCCTTATCATAATCACCAATTGCAGTATAGGCATTGACATAACCATCATATATGTAGAACTCAAACATGGCATAGTTCTCATCTACATCAGTAGGACGATTAGCCGATTTCTTATATTCAACCAAGAAATCCTCAAACTCCTTAATATACCTTAGTTTCCTTTCATTATCACTTAGTTTCAGGGATGCCAACATACGACCATCGTATGCATCTCTGAGTTCCGCAATGAGCTGCTTAGGCCATTTTTGGGCAATTGCTATACACTCTTCATAATACTCAATAGATTTTTCCCAGTGAGACATGCAATATTCAGCAGTTCCAAGACAAGATAGAGCATTGAGCCTGTTACCCGTTTTTAACGGAGGTTGCACTTGCCCATCTTCGTAGTACTCCAATGTCTCATCCTCATAGCCTTGACTATCATCATATAGCTCTTGTGCCACATTAATGGCAAGACGATATTTCCCTTGATAATTATATGACTGGGAAAGTATAAACTTAACGTAATAGTATGTAGCCGGAGATTTCGCCCTAAATCTGTTAACCTCCACACTGTCTGCTAATGACTGAAGCTGAGGGAACAATCCAAGATTTACATAGCTACCTGCTTTTAATTGTATAGCTGAATTTTCATACTGCGTATTTCCTATGGCTTTCGCCTCTTCTATAAGTCGGTCTGCATAACTAAGTCCGATACCTGTACTGTAATTTGTATATGTCAACCTATATAGAGAATCTAGCATAGGGGTAGTCTTGGTAGACTGCCCCCTAGCGTATAATGTGGATATTATCAGTAATATTAGTGTAAAAAACAGGTGCTTCATATCTTTTGTCTACGGAAAGAATCTTGTAAACGTTACTCAAAAGACTTAGATGAAAAGCCAACTGGTAGTGAGAGTGTTAACTTACTGGAACGGCATCATAGGCTACCGGGTTACCAACTCATCAAAATTCACTACATCTATAAGCGGAATTCCCAATACCCAATCATACATCGTCATACTCCTCAACTTATAAAAGTTACCCCAAAAGTTTGCAAGAGTACCTACATAAGCATTAACAGCATTGCTTCTACGACTCTCGGCAATAGACAAAGTAGCTATATCTGAAGCTCCAGAGATAAACAGACGTACCGACTCATCGTATGATTCCTCTGCTATTTTTAGAGCTTCTCGTGATGATGCAATATAATCGTAGTTCAGTTTCAAATCATCAACAAGCAACATTAGTTCTTGATCTTGAGATTGTTTCGATTGCTGCACTTTCAATTCTGCTAAAGCTAAATTCGTCTTTGCCATCTGCCGTTGCCCACGAGATTGCCCCCAATCCAGTAATGGAATGGATACACTCAACGAGACGATATCCTGACGCAGAGGCTCTTTCCAAGCCTTAGATAATTCATCAGATTGTTGATTAAAGCCCACACTAGCTGTTAGCGAAGCATTGAATCTGGACTGTTTCTTTACTCTATCCGCATTCTGCTTAGCCTCTAATACTGCATTCTCTTGTTCAGCCATAATATAACTGTTAGCATGCATAAGTTCCAGTGCCTTACTAATCGCTACATCTGGCAAATATGCCTCATCAGACAAACTGACCTCTATCTCACTATCTGTCGGCAAACCGAGAAAGGAGGCCAATTGAAACATCGAACGAGACAATTGTGATTTTGCAGAAGACAACGCATTCTTTGCATTCACAACATCCAGTTTGAGTGACAATAACGACTGCTTCGTCAATAAAGCCAAATCAAATCGCTTCTGACCGATTGAGTAGAGAGTATCTGCCGAAACCAACTGTTTTTCTGCCAATTCATACGCCATTTTGCTCTGCGCTAATTGAAAGAAGAGAGAACTCACCGTAATAGACATTTGCTCCCTATTATAGACATATTCTTTCATAGCTTTTTCAAACCGCTTTGGCTCTATGAGTTTCTCCCATTTATACTCATTATATCCTAATATATTATGGGTATAACCTATACGGATAGGCACTGTAGAGAACTGGTTGTAAGTAGACGCGCCAAAATTTCTCAGAAAATCCAAGTCTGACTCTACATAAAAATTACCACCTAATGGAGTAAAAGCTTGCGTAAGAGTCAACCCTCCACTAGACTGCCATGAACGTTGTTCCCTGAATACATCCATATTATTTTGAGAGTCGTACCTCTTTGCCAAATACCTATAATAACTCACAGGTGTAGTGTTGAGTTTCAATGATGGCAATCTACTGGCCTTGTATGAACGGTAATTCCAATATGACGCCAGATATTGCATATCATAACTCTTTGACGAAAGAGAATTCTTTGTGGCATATGCTATTGCATCGGATAAAGTAAGAACGTACTTCTCCTGTGAATATATGTGTATTGAATACACGCATACAACGATTATCAGTAATATATATTTCATTGGCTTAATTTGGAATATAATCAATTATTACATTTTAGTTCTAAGCATCTGAATATCAATTCTTCATCAGTATAATCTGGTCTTGAGTAGTTATTTTCAGAGATCCAAAGACCTTCTTTGTTCAAGAAGAACATCATCGGAGCATATTTTCCTGCTTTGAAATTCGTCTCTCCTATCTTCTCAAGGTTTTTGTCAAAAATTTGGATCGAGAAATCGCCTCTGCTATACTCATATACATTGTAATTATTATAGTTGATATCTTTTAATGGTTCGCAAGCAGCATAACAGAATCGATAAAAGACGTCATTATAATTATCATACACTATACTACCATATTTGGGCATAGTATAACGCATATTCGCCACCTCGTTCTCTGATAATGCCATATAATCAATATTTGTATCAACATATATGTCTCCCACTATATGACTTTCTGCTTTCACTATAGAGAACTCTCTTAGATCTGATGTAACATACAAATCTCCGGTTGTCATGAAAGAGAAAACATACTTACTTCCATCGAAAACCCTACTAAATCTGTACGTATTAGCATCATATTTTTCTGAATTCAACTTTGGGAATGTCAATGAAGAAACCTGTATATCTTTCGATACCGTATCTAACATATAGGCAATAGGGACATCAGGGCACACTTCATTCGGATCTCCCGTAGAAAATACCAGATTATATATTGCAGGATCTGTCGAACAAATTATTTTTCCTCCATCAATCACCAATGGAGTATAATATATCATTGTACTGGGAATTAGTATATATGTGTAATCTATACCGTCTACCCCTCTAAAATCATAATGAGAAACCACTCGACCTTTATCATTTAACTGGTACATAACTTGAGGTACTATATTATCAACATATATCTCACCGGTTTTTGATATTGCATGATATTGAGGTGCTACTATATTTGTTGTTCGAGGATCGATCGGAATTTTTTTTGAAATAGTACTAGAGTCGAGATTATATATATCAATATATAACTCTGAATTAGACATTGGAGTCATCCAAGAATAATAGGCGACATCATTTGTATCCACA
>JAKSLC010000140.1 GCA_024401415.1 Bacteroidales bacterium
GCGATGGATCGCCAACCATCGCCATTGCCGCACATGCCGCGTCAGAACCAGACTCACTGGACGCCGTCATGTCGGCTCTTGAAAAGATTGCCGCTCAGGGCAAGACCTGTATTGTCTTCGATGAGTTCCAGGATATACTCAAATTGGACAATGCCCATGGCATTCTCGCCCAGATGCGCAGCACGATACAATTCCAGGAGAACGTCCCCTACTTTTTCACGGGAAGCATACGAAATGACATGATGTCCATTTTCGAAAAATCTCATCATGTCGAGCATCTGCTCTCTCGCGAGATCTACACCGGCATCAGACTTCGCATTGCAGCCCTGAGCAATCTTGTCTACCTCGTGTATGACGATGACGGAATACTCCATAACCGATGGATCTGAATACTTTTCAAACTCACTGGCGATAAGATCACTGACATGCAACCCCTTCCACGATTCAGGCACTACCTCTGACGTATTGATACGAATCACAGGACAATCACATATAACTCCGAATAGACGAAGCATCTCTGACTTCCCGACGCCAGTAGGCCCGATAGACAAAATCGGAGACTTAATCTTACAGGTAGTCTTATTATGTTTACTCAAGAGATGCAGGTAAAACTGAACCGACAACTTATCCACAGCATTATCCTGACCTTTAATATAGCGTTTTACATACGCTGCCATATTTCTTGCAGTAAGAGGCCCCTTGAACGTATTCTCGTCCTCATTGGTCAACTCGACTTTTGTATAACCAAACTTATCCTCGATGTACTTAAACTCTTCATCCGTAACAGGCTGGAATGTATTAGCCCACTCTGTAAGCTTATCTTTTACGAGTTCATATACCTTAGCCCCATTTGCCTTCTGCTTATTCAGGTCTTGAATCTGCACATCAGTATTTGACAAAAACATGTCAACCGTAGTTTTACCAGAATCCATAAGCTCCAACAACTTAAGAGCCTTCGAAGCTGATATTCTTGGACAAAGGAATAGCCGTGCCGCAATATCAACTGGATCAAAAACCTCGTTACCGGACATAGTAATCCCAAAGTGTACGTTTCCCATGGTGTTTTCAGATTAAATTGTTGACGAAAAAACGTGATGTCGGTGTGTGGTGCACCCTCCTCCCCAAGAAGTGTAAAACAGGCATAGATATACAACGGGAGTACTTGCTATATCCCTATTAGAATAGCCTGAAGAAAAATGATTTTGAAACTGAATTGTCCGTAAGCCGATTTCAAATGTACGATGTTTTTTCTAGCCCACAAAATATTCTGGCTATTTTTTCTTTTTTAGCGCGACAATAGAACAGAGCTAAAAACTATGGAGTGGACGAAGAAGAGAAAGTACTAAAAATAAGAAAGGGTGCTAACGAGCACCCCAATCTATAGATAAACGGAACGAAAGCGAATTGACGAACCCTACACAATGGTATGTGTCAGACCAATCGACATAGTGAGAAGAGTTATAATAGGTATCAAACGCTGTAGCGAAATTGAATCTCTTGTAATGGACACCGACAGCCAATGAAAAATAGCTACTAGTACCGACCCTTGCTTCGCAGAAAGGAGAGAAAGCCTTCCCCTTAAGGTCGTAACGGGCATCGAGATATGCAATACCCGTTATTTCTGCAAAAGGATCCAGACAATGGTCTATATATTCTATTTTATTTGACTCAGTAAACATAGCGAGAAGACCTCCACCGACAAACAGATGTTCGTTTGTCTGATACCCATGTAAGGTAGAGAGACAGAGACTGGTAGTAGTGACCTTACACTTATTACCGACAAAAATATGTGTATCATTATCGGCATCGTACTTAACCTCATCAGCGACAGCCCTCCATGACTTAATGCTAGGAGCTACGCCTAACTCTATAAACCCGCGATAACCCTTAGCAGCATAATCTGTTGTTTGGCCGACAACTGGAGCGGCAAAAAATATCGACATCAAAATGACGAAACAATATTTCATGATATTATTGTATTATTGTATAACCATATACAAATGTACTATTTTTTGACAACAAAGTGACAGTTATGAGTACAAATAACTTTTGTTTTAGTGAATTATATGCCTATTTTTGCGACAAACGAAGTGGGCATTTCCTTTGTCTTAACTCCTCATTCTTGGGTTGAGACAGACAATGACATATAGAAATTTATAGACATTTGCTTTATGGATGATATTTTAATGACACCTGATACATGTATGCAGTTCCTAGTCTGGTCGTTCTACTACCACGACATACTGCCTACGCCCAAGATGAGTTATGCTGACAGCGGACGTTTCACTGCAGAAGATGCTCAACGTCTCGACAGCCTCAAGGACACGCTCTTCAAATGCTTTGCGGAGGATTCTGTAAACAGGGCTTGCGAGCAGTTCCGTATGGCTAAATTCCGTAACGAGCCATGTCCATTCCCACAATCAGCACTCGACACAATGTTTGCCAAAGTAAAGTGATATTATACATGACGAAACCTGGAGATAATGGAATTCTCATTAGCTGACGAAGACATGAGCGCTATAAATGCGCTCAACCAAAATCTACGCAGCAACAAATTTAACGACCCAGAGGCATTCCCCTGGTAAGAATAAAATAGTGTATACAGCAATCATATCGACTTAAAATATTACTATGAAAGTATTATTCATTGGCGGAACAGGCACAATAAGCAGTGCTATAACGCGACAACTGGCAGAGAAAGAAGATTACGAGTTATACCTTATAAACAGAGGCACACGCGCAAGTGAGGTACCTGATAATGTGAAGACGATAAAAGTGGACATAAATGACGAAGCAGAGGTAAAGCGCAAAATAGAGGGCATGACATTTGACTGTGTATGTGACTTTATAGGTTTTGTGCCGGAGCAATTGGAGCGAGACCACAGGCTGTTCAGCGGCAAAACCCGTCAGTTTATGTACATCAGCAGTGCCAGTGCGTACGCCAAGCCAGCTAACAACTACATTATCACAGAAGGCACATCACTTGCCAATCCGCATTGGGAGTATTCACGCAACAAGATATCATGCGAGAACCTTCTGATGAAATGGTACAGAGAAGAGGGATTTCCTATTACAATCATACGTCCTAGTCATACATATTGCGAGCGCAGTATCCCGGTGGGATTACATGGAGCGAACGGCTCGTGGCAAGTTTTGAAACGCATGCTAGAAGGCAAGAGAGTGATAGTACACGGCGATGGAGAGTCGCTCTGGACCCTAACGAACAACGAAGATTTTGCGAGAGGCTTTATTGGGCTGATTGGCAATCCACATTCCATAGGAGAGGCATATCAGATAATGGGAGACGAGACCTTGACATGGAATCAGATATATAAGACTGTTGCAGATGCATTAGGAGTCGAATTCAAGCCATACTATGTATCATCTTCGTATTTAGACGCCATTGCACCAAAAGGGTATGACATTGAGGGGAATCTTTTAGGAGACAAAGCCATAAGTGTAGTATTCGACTGCAGCAAATTGAAGAGAGCAGTTCCAGATTTCACTACGCACATTTCATTTGCAGAGGGGTGCAGACGAGCCATAAAACACATTATGGCACACCCAGAACTGCAGAGAGAGGACAAGGAATTTGACGAATGGTGCGACAAGGTAATAGATGTATTGGAAGAGGCTAAGAAACGTTTTTAGGAGATGAATCCCAAGCATTGATATAATGCAAGAACAGAACCGAGGTTGTGTCGTCATTTTGACACAGCCTCGGTTTTCTTTGTCATATAAAAATTTACGATGAACAATAGTGTTCCCCGAGTATAGCCCGAGTATAGCCCGAGTCTACAAAAAGAAAAAAATACGATAAACAAAAGAGCCCTGTATATCAAGGCAGAGACTATATATTTATCAATATGCACTCTCGTTTACATATATAAGTGTAATGGAACTTTACAGTAGGTGTAAAGTTTCTTTACACATTTACAATAGTACCAAATAGCAATAATGCTGATTATCAACCAAATAGCAACTTTGGCATACTTATAGCATGGTAAGATTGCAAAACATTGCATTATGATAAAAGTTACAAATCTAAGCAGAGTCTTCCGTACAGAAGAGATAGAGACCAGGGCACTAGACAAAGTGTCATTTGAGATAAAAGATGGCGAGTTTGTTGCCATAATGGGACCTTCTGGATGTGGGAAGTCGACATTGCTCAATATACTTGGTCTACTTGACACACCTACTGATGGTTCATATATACTAGAGGACATCGAAGTGGCGAAATTCAAAGAGAGAGAACGAGGACAAATACGAAGAGGAACCATAGGCTTTGTCTTCCAGAGCTTCAACCTCATTGAAGAGCTATGCGTTTATGACAACGTAGAGGTACCATTGCGATATAAAAACATGTCGGCACATGATCGTAAAATCAGAGTTACAGAGATGTTGAAGAGGATGTGCATCAGTCATCGTGCGAAGCACATGCCCAAGCAACTCTCTGGAGGACAGCAGCAGCGTGTAGCGATTGCCCGTGCTTGCGTATCCAGGCCAAAACTGATTCTTGCAGATGAGCCTACCGGAAACCTAGACTCAAAAAACGGCAAAGAGGTAATGCAGCTACTGAAAGAATTGAATGCAGAGGGGACAACCATAGTTATGGTAACACACTCACAAAGAGATGCCGCTATGGCGCAACGCACCATAAGTCTGTTTGATGGCAAGATAGTATCAGATGTAAAAAACGAATTGTAGGACTATGAAGTACATATTCAATAATTTCATAAATACACTGCGTCATTATGTAGCCAGCAGTGTGCTAAACATATTTGGCATGGCAGTTGCTTTTGCTGCCTTCTATATAATTCTCACACAAGCCATTTGGGGATTACGCTACAACAGGAATCTGGAAGATGTAGACAATAAATACATGCTATGCTACTCCTCTGTTAATGAAGGAGACAAATACTTCCTAAGCAGGCCCTTTGCAGAGAGCATTCTTGCCAATTCATCAGAAGTAGAATCATACGGCACGGCATTATTTAATGAAGATATAGATGAGACCCCAATGTTTATAAAAGAGGGGGACAAACACAGGAAGGTAACACCTACTTTTCAGAGATTCACTCAGGGAGCCCTAGATGTTTTTGGGTTTGAAGCAGAATCTGGCAGTTTTGAGTCGCTAAGCAATCCTGGAGCTGTAGCGATATCAAGCGAATTTGCCAAAAAGAATAATCTAAAATTAGGGGATCGGCTAAGTCTCTTTAATGCCAACAACCCACCAGTCAACGAAATAGTAGCGATATGGAAAGATAAATTCCAGAAAAACTCGATGCCAGGAAGCATTAATGCGTTGTATGACATCAAGAATATGAATATGGACAACTGGTCGGAGTGGAGCTACCCTTACTTTGTGAAGTTGACAGATGCGGATAGCAAAGAAGAATTTGAAAAGAGAGCGACCGACAAAATCAGAGAAGAGATAAAACAAGAAGATCCAAATTATGATGAGACGCAACTAAAAGTCAGCCTCATTCCAGTAAAAGACTTATATTACAAAGGAGACTCACACTTAACCTATGGGGCATTCAGATGTGGTAATTTAGCTACAGATGTATCTTTAGTTGTCATTGCCATACTCACTATCGTTATTGCAATGATCAACTTTGTCAACTTCTTCTTTGCACTGGTACCAGCGAGAGTCAAGAGCGTAAATACATATATGGTATTTGGCACATCGCGAGAGATGCTGATACTAAACTTCATACTAGAGGCTGTCGGGTTAGTAATCCTGGCATTACTGTTGGCAACATTTATTACGATGATATTTGCAAGGACAACAGCCACAGAGATACTTATAGCCCCGCTAAATATTGCGCTGAACATACCCGTATTTATCGCCACTATTGCAATAGCTATTATTGGAGCTATACTAGGAAGCCTTTACCCAGCAATATATATCACATCATTCCAACCTGCGCTTGTACTCAAAGGGACATTTGGCTCTTCAACGTCAGGTCGCACTTTAAGGAACATACTTATAGGCACACAGTTCACCATATCCATGGCTCTTATAATAAGTGCTATGTTCATAAGGCTACAGAACGACTACATGATGAATCTAGACATGGGCTTCAACAAGCAATATCTAGTTTCTGGAATATTACCAAGCGAAGTAGCCTGGTGGGGAGTGAGGAATGGAGTATTTGAAGACAAAATGCGAAATAATCCCGACATAAAAGATCTGACATGGTCTGATGGCGAGATAGTAAACATCAGCAGAATGGGTTGGGGAAGAAACTACAAAAACAAACAGATAAACTTCCAGTGCTTCCCTGTTGCCTACAACTTTCTAGATGTAATGGGAATAGAGATCACAGAAGGCAAAGGCTTCAGCAAGAGTGATGAACAAGGCGAAAACGGAACCATGATATTCAATGAGCAAGCGAAAAAAGAATTTGACATTACGCTTGAAGAGTATGGTCTAGGACATAACGGAGAGACAGCCCATATAGCAGGTATCTGCAAAGACTTTCACTTCCGACCATTACAATTCTCAGGACTGCCATTTGCCTTCTATCTTTTTGGTTCGGACCACACATGGAGACCACAAGGCTTAAGAAATGTCTATGTGAGAATTACAGAAGGAGCTGACCCATACAAAGTTATCAGATTTATAAAGGATACGGTTAAAGAGATAGCTCCGACAGTAGATACAGACGACATCAAACTTGGCATTTTCGACAAAGAGTT
>JAKSLC010000141.1 GCA_024401415.1 Bacteroidales bacterium
GTTTAAGATGAATGCTACTTTCGGTCCCGTGAAGTACATGTTCATGATGTCTCAGTACCGTGCATCAAAAGTGCAGGATGCTACTCATAACAATGCTGTCTTTACCAAATATGGATTCACACACTATCTTGACGTAAACTTAGGAAAGCGTGTTACTCTAGGCTTATTTGAGAACATCATGCAGTGTTCATGGAGAGAGGGTACTGAAGAGTATAGGGGTATAGACTGGGAGTATGTCAATCCGTTTATAGTCTTGATGCCTGGCGAATTTGACGCCGGATCGCCAGATAAAGTACTAGTAGGTATGAATGGTACCTTGAAACTGGCACATTGGTTTAACATGTATGGTCAGTTTGTTTTTAATGAGTTCAGGATATCAGAGTTGACGGGAGGGAATGACTGGTGGGCCAATAAGTATGGCTTTCTTGGAGGCTTTAAGTCATTTAATCTATTTAATGTAGACGGCTTGGATATGCAGTTTGAGGTGACAAAGGTCAGACCTTATACTTATTCTCAGTATACGGCCTCTGGTTCATATACACACTTAGGAAATCCACTAGCACATCCACTAGGTGCCAATTGCAGAGAGATATTGGGCATCATGCAATATCGTCACAAGAGAATTTATTTGCGAGGTCAGTTCAATATTGCCAAGAGAGGTGAGGATATGGGAGATGAAATTTCATACGGCTCAAACCCTAATAAGCCAAGTGACAATAAACCAAGTGATTACGGAATTACGATGTACCAAGGCTTAGAGAGTGACATAAAATATGCAGAGGGAGAAGTGGCTTGGTTGATTAATCCACGCACACGTTTGAACTTTGCAATTACATTTAGATATCGACATAAGACAAACGATATTGTTGAAGAAGAGAGCAAACATATTAACTTTGCACTCCGTTGGGGACTGAAAAACTGGTACCACGACTTTTAGTTGTTAGTTTATTGTACACATCTTAAAACGTAAAACATTGGAAATCGAAGAGATTTTGCGTCATGAGGCGCAAGCTATATTAGACATACCAAAGTCGAACGACTTTGATAAGGCAGTAAAGATGCTTCACCACTGCGTTCACGAGTGCGGGGGTAAGATTATCATGTCCGGTATGGGTAAGGCTGGTCAGATTGCTATTAACATGTCTACCACATTTAGTAGCACTGGTTCGCCATCAATTTTCCTTCATCCAGCTGAAGCGCAGCATGGTGATTTAGGCGTTATGCAGAAGAACGATATCATGGTTCTGATATCTAACTCAGGCAAAACACGAGAGATTATTGAACTTATCGACTTGGCCAGGGGATTAAATCCCAATGTGCCTATTATAGTTATTACAGGTAATCCTGATAGTCTCTTGGCAAAAGAGGCAGACGTTGTATTGTCGACGGGTAATCCTAAAGAGGTATGTATTTTGGGGCTTACCCCAACCACCAGTACCACGGTTATGACTGTAATAGGAGATATATTGGTAGTTCGCCTTATGCAAAAGATAGGCTTTACTAATGCCGAGTACGCAAAGAGACATCATGGCGGATATCTTGGCGACAAGAGTCGTAGCCAGGCAAAACAATAATAACAGAATAACTTATACTCGATAGTTTACACAATATATTATGGCTAGTTTAGAATGGGGCTTATTGCAAAATGGTGCTGAAGTCAGAGGTATAGCAGCAGAGGGCATAATTGGAGAAGATGTAACCCTTGATATACCAAAGGTTAAGGCTCTCGGTAGAGCATTTGTAAAGTGGATTGGTCTAAAACATGATAAACGTCCGCTTACGCTAGCCATAGGTATGGATAGTAGACTCTCTGGACCAAGGTTTATTGAGGCTTTGGAACAGGTAATAACAGAGTGTGGTGCGGATGTGCTTAACTGTGGTTTGGTGTCAACTCCGGCTTTGATGCTTACTACAAAAATGCCAGAAGTGCAGACCGATGGTGCCATAATGGTTACAGGCAGCCATGTGACCTTCAATCGCAATGGTATTAAGTTTTTCTTTCATGGTGATGACATTCAGCCACAGGATATGTCTGATATCATAGATATGGCAGAAAGGGGAGAGTCGCCTCATACATTAGCTTTAGGACAAGTGCATATATTCAATCTTATGTCGTTGTATGCCAACAAACTAAGAGCTAAAGTATGTGCCAAGTTAGCTGATTTTCCTAATCCTGATCGACCATTTGAAGGTCTAAAAGTGGTTGTAGATGCAGGTAACGGTGCTGGAGGATTTTATACAAAACGCATTTTGGAGCCTCTTGGTGCTGATACTACAGGCAGTCAATTTCTTGAACCAGATGGTCGATTCCCTAATCATAAGCCAAATCCTGAGGATTACGAGGCGACGAAATCTATATCAAATGCTGTAAGATACGCTAAAGCAGATATAGGGATTCTCTTTGATGCTGACGTAGATAGAGTTGCTCTAGTAGATTCTGATGGCAATGCCATAAATAGAAATGAGCTAGTTGCTATTGCAAGTGCAATAGTACTGGAGGAGCACCCTGGAACTACCATTGTTACTGACAGTATTACATCTTCTGGTCTTGACAGATTTATTACCGAGGTTATGGGCGGAAAGCACTGCCGATACCAAAGAGGGTATAAGAACGTTATCCAAGAGGCACGACGTATAAATGATGCTGGAGATGAGTGCTGGCTTGCTATTGAAACTTCTGGTCACGCAGCATTCAAGGATAATAATTTCTATGATGATGGTGCTCATTTTGCGACCCGCCTTCTCATGAAGCTAGCCCAGCTCAAAAGAGAGGGAAAGAACCTTTCTTCTTTAATTGCCAATATGCCTGCTGCGGTAGAACAGAGAGAGTTTCGTCTTCCTATAGTAGGTGATGATATATCGAGAATTGTTACAGATGCCTTGGTAGGTATTCAGCAATTTGCATCACAGATAGAAGGTTGGGAAGAGGTTAGTCAGAATCACGAAGGTATACGTGTAGTATGCCGAAACGAAGATGAATGCGGATGGTTCTTGATTCGTGAGTCGCTCCATGAACCTGAGATGCCTATCAACATTGAGTCGGACATCAGAGGAGGTACGAGCGTTATCATCAAGAAGCTAAAGATGTTCTTCCGTAATGTAAGAAACATAGATTCTAAAGATTTGTATAAAAACTAGTTAGATACTGATGCATAAAGAGTTACCAGAGGCATTCTGTACGAGAATAGAGACCCAATATCCAGGTGAGTCTGATAAGCTATTGGATGCTATATCCAATGAGCCTAATGTCAGTTTGCGTGTAAATGTGGCTAAAAAATCAGTAGAAGAACTTGGTATTCCAATTGAGCGTCAAGTTCCTTGGTGCTTTGATGGGTATTACTTGAAAGAGCGTCCGAATTATACATTAGAACCACTATTTCATGCAGGAGTGATATACCCTCAGGAGAGTTCCAGTATGTTTATTAGTCATGTTTTACGCTCGATAGAGCAAGACATGCCCCAAAACCCTGTTGTTTTGGACCTCTGTGCCTCTCCTGGTGGCAAATCGATAATAGTATCATCTTGGCTCAATGGGCGCGGATATTTGGTCTCAAATGAGGTTATTCGTCAACGTGCCTGGATTTTAAGGGAGAATATAGCGAAATGGGGTGGAGTTAACAGCATTGTTACGAACCTAATGCCTGATGATCTATGCAAAAGAACAGGTTTGAATGTGGATCTGATGCTTGTAGATGCCCCATGTTCTGGAGAGGGAATGTTTAGAAAGGATGATGTGGCTATCAAAGAGTGGACTCCGGCGAGAGCTCAAGAGTGTGCTGACAGGCAGAGAGAGATTCTAGAACAAGCATGGCCAATGTTAAAGGCAGGTGGCTATATGATATATAGTACCTGTACATTTAACCCTGCAGAGAATGAGGAAAATGTTTCCTGGCTGCTTGACAATTATGATGCCGAGGTTGTTCCGGTCAACTATTCTGAAGAGTGGGGTATTACTGCTAAAGAGCACTCTGGTATGGCATTTTTACCTCATAAAGTAGATGGTGAAGGTCTATTTGTGTGCCTAATAAGAAAGACAAGCGGAAGGGTCTGTAAGGCACCTAAAACAAAGGTGTCATCTAAAAAATACACTATAAGTGAGCAGATTCAGTCCATGATACCAGGAAAAGAAGTATACTTGGTAAATGAGAACAGGCTAGTAGCTCTACCTTCGGATACGCAAATTGCCAAAGAGATGGCTTTGCTAGCTATTAATAGTGATGCTTTATGGTGTGGAATACCTGTAGGTGAGGTTATAAAGAACAATATAGTTCTTGCAGATGAACTGCCTTTGTCTCAAGGATTTAATGTCGAAGCCTCAACTAAAATAGCAGTAAAGAAGCAAGCTGCTTTGGAATTTTTGCACGGAGATGTTTTTGATACAGAAGGCTTGGAGCTGACTTCTGGCAGAGCAGCTGTAATGTATGACGGAATTCCTTTGGGCTTTGTCAATGTTATTTCTAAGGGTAATACTGTTAGGTTAAACAACTGTTATCCAAAGGAATGGCGAATTAGAATGAGGGTTGACTTATAGAGGTAACAAACTAGATTCTAAATACGATGGAATGGCTTAGTGAGATACTTAATGATACCACAATTAATGTCGGTACTGTAACATCAAGACTGTTGCTTAGTTTGGTGTTAGGTCTTGTTATTGGTGGAGAGCGTGAGTTACGCGGTCGAGATGCAGGATTACGTACGTTCACGCTTATAGTATTGGGATCTACTGTTGCCATGATATTGTCTATATGGATACCTCAGATATATCCTAATTTCCTTAATGGAGATCCTGGTCGTATAGCGGCTCAAGTTATTACTGGTATTGGTTTTTTAGGTGCAGGAGCCATTGTACGAGGAAAGGGTAGTATTCAAGGACTTACTACAGCAGCGAGTATATGGACTGCAGCTGTCATAGGTATGGCTGTGGGAGCAGGATTATACAATGGAGCTATATTAGTAACAGCTCTCACGTTATTTGTACTAGTAGGTGTAGAGTCATTGGAAAAGACACTATTTCATACAGGCGTTAACCGTATTATGATAATAGGCTGTTCAACAACAGAGCCTGATATCAAACAGATAAAATCCATTGTAGAAGAGAATGGGATAACTACTGGTAGTTTTACCTTCTCTATTAATTACGATAAGAACGATACAAGTATTACCTTGAAAGTTATCATAAAAAATATAGATGATACCTTGAAAGTGAGTAAAATACTTAGAGAAAAACTGCCTTATATTAAGAGCATAAATATGGTGGCATAACAGAAAAATGACATTATGAATAGATTTATATATAGCATCCTAATTGTTTTATTGGCAGCTAGTTGTGGCCCAGATGATATTGACATTCTTAAGCCTGAAATACACTTTAAAGATAATGGTCATTGGGAGATGTCGATAGGCGATACTGTAAATTTGCGCCCCAAGATCGTATATGATTATGATTTAGTGTACACATGGAAAGAAAACAACGTGGTAATAGCTAAAACAAAAGAATATACCTTTATTCCTAAGGCACTCAAGGACTATAAATTCATTTTTGAGGTAAGCAATAGTAGAGGTAGTGACTCTGACACCCTCTGTATTATGGTCAGGGATTATATAGACTTCTCCAAAATTGACAACTTAGAGCTCAAGGACGATGTGAAAGTTCTAAAGATGCACCCTGACAATCTGGAAGACAACTATTTCAATATTTCCGACCATCAATTTACCTACGAATTCAAGAGTGATACTACGTTGTGGGGTGGTTTTGCATATAGTTCTTTGATTCCTAATGCAAATACGTCATTGTCATACGGTTGTGCTTATACTGCAACTAAGCCAACAAAATCGCAGTACATGGTAGTGAGCGACTTATATGTTGAGCCAGATATTATTTTCAAAGACAAATATATACCACGTTCTATAGACGTTGCCAATGATGAGTGCAGTATTTATCTGAGTAAGTATGGTTCAGAGGCCTTGGAGTATCCGGAATTCAAGAAGGGCGACCAAATGAAAGTGAGGATTTACGGCATTACAGATGCTAAGACAGGTACTTGCACATCTAATTTCGTAGAATGTATGATGATTAACTGCGATTTTGATGGTCCAGCTAAATATTATCGCCTCAATGAATGGGAGACTATGGATTTGAGGTCATTAGGCTTAGTTGAGGGTATTAGAATAAAAATAGTATCATCTGTTACAGAATATCCTTTGCTATGTTGCATTGACAATCTAAAGTTACAGAAAGAGTAGATCTTATGTTCGACCACAAGGGGCGTCGTTTGATATTCAATCCTACAGCAGAGGAGGCTATCAGACAAAATAATATCAATTATCAGCCGCCTAAGATACTTGCTGCTTTTGAGCGTGATGTAGCTCAGTTGATGCCCTTTGCAGATACCGATATAGATGACCGGAGCGATAAATACGTGATATGGGGCAGCAGTCCGACTATAGATCGTCAAGTATTAGGTCAAGGAGGAGCCTGGAGTACAGAAAAGCGATTTTTCTATTCAAGACTTACATCAGTTAAAGTTGAGCGAGCATTATCCAAAATGCCACTTCCAGATTGGATGAAAGTTAAGTCCTTGCCATTGATCGTTCAGACAGCGCAAGATTTTGATACAAGTTATCATGTATGCAAAAGTCTATGGAGTTCGTCTGGAAG
>JAKSLC010000142.1 GCA_024401415.1 Bacteroidales bacterium
TGAACCTAATGTATACTCTTTACATATATATTTATAGAGATTGTCATACATAACAAAAATTTGGAATTCGTTCCCTTTACTATTAAAACAAACGAACTAACTGCAACACGTACGCGGAAAGAGAAAAAAAACGAAAAAAATAAGATGCAGGCTCAAGAACAAAAAAAGCAGGACCGATATAAATCGATCCTGCATAGGAGTTGTATTTACGAAGGGATAACCCTAAGAAATTACAATTAAGCCTCAGCTGGAGCAGCCTCCTCAGCCTTCTTAGACTTAGAACGGCGAGTACGCTTCTTCTCTGTAGCAGCCTTAGGAGCTGAGAGCATATTAGCGTTATAGTCAACGAGCTCGATGTAGCACATCTCAGCTGCGTCACCCTCACGGTTACCAATCTTAAGAATACGAGTGTAACCACCATTACGAGCAGCTACCTTGCCTGCTACCTCAGTAAAGAGTTCCTTAACAGCGAACTTATTAGCGAGGTGAGCGAATACGAGACGCTGTGCGTTACGCATATCGTCTTCAGTATTAAGGTTCTTAGTCTTTGTAATAAGTGGCTCAACGTATGTGCGCAAAGCCTTTGCCTTAGCAACTGTAGTCACGATTCTCTTATGGAGAATGAGAGAAGCTGCCATGTTAGACAACATTGCTTTACGATGGGCACTTGTACGACCAAGATGATTTACTTTTTTATTATGTCTCATCGTAATTAATCTTGATTTAGTTTATACTTTGCAGTTTCCATACCGAACTGGAGGCCGTTAGAAACGAGCAACTCATCGAGTTCAGTTAGAGACTTCTTACCAAAGTTACGGAACTTAAGAAGATCGTTTCTATGGTAAGTTACCAATTCGCCTAAGGTTTCAACGTTAGCAGCCTTGAGACAGTTGAGTGCGCGTACGGAAAGATCCATATCAGCGAGACGAGTCTTAAGGAGCTGACGCATTCTGAGAACTTCCTCATCAAACTCTTGACCACCGGTCTTCTCCGAATCGTCGATAGTAATCTTCTCATCCGAGAACAACTGGAAGTGGTAGATAAGAATCTTAGCTGCCTCTTTGAGTGCCTGCTTAGGATGAATAGAACCGTTTGTAGTGATCTCGAGAGTCAACTTCTCATAATCAGTCTGTTGCTCTACGCGATAGTTCTCGATAGCGTACTTAACGTTAACGATAGGAGTATGAATAGAATCGATGGCGATGATACCAAGTTCAGAATCCTTATCAGAAGCGTTCTCATCAGCTGGGATATAACCGCGACCCTTCTTAATATTGAACTCAATATTGAAAGTAGTGTCCTTGCTAAGAGTACATACAACCTGCTCAGGGTTAAGCACCTCGAACGCGTGCATGAACTTGTTAAAATCACCAGCTTTGATCTCTTCCTGTCCAGAGATACGTACAGTAACCTTCTCGCAGTCAGTCTCAGGAACGATTTGCTTAAAGCTAATCATCTTGAGATTGAGGATGATTTGAGTTACGTCATCTACAACACCAGGGATAGTGTCAAACTCATGCTGCACACCATCTATTTTGATGTTTGTGATTGCGTATCCTTCGAGCGACGAAATCAGTATTCTTCTTAGGGCATTTCCAACAGTAATACCATAACCTGGCTCTAGGGGACGGAATTCGAAGCGACCGAATCTGTCGTCGCTCTCGAGCATAATAACTTTGTCTGGTTTTTGGAATGCTAGTATTGCCATGAGAATTTATTTATTTAGAGTACAAATCGACGATAAGCTGTTCTTTGATATTCTCAGGGATATCTGCACGTTCAGGACGGTTAAGGAACTTACCTGACATAGTGTTCTTATCCCACTCGAGCCAAGAGTACTTCTTAACTGAGCTAGCTGCCAAGCTATTAGTAATAATCTCGAGAGACTTAGACTTCTCGCGAACGCCAATTACCTGACCAGGCATAATGCGGTAAGAAGGGATATTTACAACCTGACCATCAACAACGATGTGACGGTGACCTACGAGCTGGCGAGCAGCTGCACGAGTAGGAGCGATACCGAGGCGGTATACTACGTTGTCGAGACGGCTTTCGAGGAGAGCGATGAGCACCTCACCTGTTACGCCCTTGATACGCTTAGCGTCAGCGTAGAGGATACGGAACTGATTCTCGAGTACACCATAGATGTACTTAGTCTTCTGCTTCTCCTTAAGCTGAGTACCATACTCAGAAGTTTTCTTGCGACGGTTGATACCGTGCTGTCCAGGAGGGAAATTACGACGCTCGAGGACTTTGTCTGGGCCATAGATCGACTCGCCGAAACGACGAGCTACTTTAGACTTAGGGCCAATGTACTTTGCCATGTTTGATTTTTTTGATTTTCTGGATTTGATTTTAAATGATGAATATGGCAGCCGCTATGAAAAAGAAATCATATAACCAATCATTATTCAAAACACAAATCAAAAAATACGATGGTTTGAAAAATAAAAATTACTTTACTTCCAGAGTTGCGACAGGAGAGTAATTATACTCTTCTGCGCTTAGGAGGACGACAACCATTATGTGGAAGTGGTGTAACGTCTACGATCTCTGTTACCTCGATGCCTGCGGCATGGATAGCGCGGATAGCAGACTCACGACCATTACCTGGGCCCTTAACATAAGCCTTTACCTTACGGAGGCCGAGATCAAAGGCAACCTTTGCACAATCTGCAGCTGCTGTTTGTGCGGCGTATGGAGTGTTCTTTTTAGAACCCTTGAAGTTCATCTTACCGGCTGAAGACCATGAAATAGCCTGGCCGTTTGCGTTGGTGAGGGTGATGATGATATTATTGAACGAAGAGTGAATGTGAGCCTCACCGATAGCCTCAACTTTAACTACTCTCTTCTTTTGAGTTCCTGCTTTTTTAGCCATGATTACAATTGATTACAATTACTTAGTAGCCTTCTTCTTGTTAGCAACTGTCTTCTTCTTACCCTTACGAGTACGTGCGTTGTTCTTAGTAGACTGACCACGAACTGGGAGACCGAGACGATGACGGATACCACGGTAGCAACCGATATCCATCAAACGCTTAATGTTCAATTGAATCTCTGAACGGAGCTCACCCTCAACCTTGTATGAGGTACCAATAATTTCACGAACGGCTTGGATTTGATCATCAGTCCAATCCTGTACTTTTACACTACGATCGATCCCGGCCTTCTCGAGAATGTTGATAGCTGTGCTCCGGCCAATACCGTAGATGTAAGTCAATGCGATCTCGCCAATCTTCTTCGATGGGACATCGACACCAGCAATTCTTGCCATAAACTGTTCTTTAAATTAAAAAATTAACCTTGACGTTGTTTGAACTTTGGATTCTTTTTACAAATCACATAGAGGCGACCCTTGCGAGATACTACCTTGCAATCAGCGCTTCTTTTCTTGATTGATGCTCTTACTTTCATCGTTATATATTATGTATGATATGTATTAAGCTTTCCAGCGTTATTTATATCTATAAGAAATACGACCCTTTGTGAGGTCATACGGAGAAATCTCCACCTTAACTTTATCGCCAGGAAGGATTTTGATATAATTCATACGCATCTTTCCTGAGATATGAGCAATAATGACGTGACCATTCTCGAGCTCTACCTTAAACATTGCGTTTGAGAGAGCCTCCTTGATGGTACCATCCTGTTCTATTGATGACTGTTTAGGCATACTTATAGTCGATTTTGGGCGCAAAGTTATATTATTAAAAATCTCCTTGCAAATATTTTTCCCAAAAAAATTGTTAATCAATAGGATAGGTATCCAACTTTGGATTACGATTTGGATAGTCTAAAGTATAATGAAGGCCTCTACTCTCGTGGCGCTTCTGAGCCATTTTAATAATAAGGTAACCGATATTGATCTTATTTCTAAGTTCACAAAGTTTACGGCTGACCTTACTATGATTGTAAAGATCCTCTGTTTCGCGGTAGATAATTTCCAATCTATCGAGAGCGCGCTTAAGGCGGAGATTAGATCGAACGATACCCACGTAGCTAGAGAGGACTGTCTCGACCTCCTTATTAGCCTGAGTAATAAGAATCATCTCCTCGTTATGGATAGTACCCTCATCATTCCAGTCAGGGATATCGGTACGGATTTCGGTACGTTTAACCACCTCTATAGAATCCTTAGCGGCGGTATCAGCATATACCAGAGCCTCTAAGAGAGAGTTAGATGCGAGACGGTTTGCGCCGTGGAGGCCAGTACAAGAGCACTCGCCTGCTGCGTAGAGATTGTTGATAGACGAACGGCCGTTGAGATCCACCTTGATACCGCCACACAGGTAGTGAGCAGCAGGCACGATAGGGATATACTCCTTAGTGATATCGATACCGATAGAGAGGCACTTCTGGTAGATCATTGGGAAATGGTGCTTAGTCTCCTCAGGGTCCTTGTGAGTAACATCGAGGTAGAGGTACTCATCTCCTGAGATTTTCATCTCATTATCGATAGCGCGGGCAACGATATCGCGAGGAGCGAGGCAACCACGCTCATCATACTCCTCCATGAAAGTCTTGCCATTGCGGCGGCGGAGGATAGCGCCATAACCACGCATAGCCTCAGTGATGAGGAAGTTAGGGCGTTCGTTAGGGTTATACAAAGAAGTAGGATGGAACTGAACAAACTCCATATTCTTTATTACGCCCTTAGCGCGGAACACCATAGCGATACCATCGCCTGTAGAGATTACAGGGTTAGTAGTAATAGAATATACGTTACCTATACCGCCAGTAGCCATCATAGTTACCTTAGACAAGAAAGTGATGACTTCATTATCCGGGCTAAGGACATAAGCGCCATAGCAGCGAATATCAGTCATCCAAGGCTCATTATTACGGCCGAGGTGGTGTTGAGTAATGATATCGATAGCGAAATAATTCTCGAACACCTCGATATTAGGATGATTCTTGATTTGCGAGATAAGAGCTCGTTGGATTTCGAAGCCAGTATTATCCAAGTGGTGAAGGATACGGAACTCCGAGTGCCCCCCCTCCTTATGGAGGTCGAACTGACCATCGGAGCGCTTATCGAACTCGGTACCCCATTGGAGGAGAGTCTCGATTTGCTTAGGGGCCATAGTAATGACCTGGTCGACAGCAGCTGGGTCGCACAAACCGGCGCCAGCGATATGAGTATCGTGAATATGCTTTTCGAAATCGTCCTGTGTACGGTCGGTTACGGCGGCGATACCGCCCTGAGCGTAAGATGTATTGGTCAGGTCGAGCGAAGCTTTAGAGATCAATGCAACTTTACCATGTTCAGCCACTTTAAGGGCATAGGTCAGACCAGCTGCGCCTGAACCTATTACAAGGAAATCGTATGTTTTAGTCATTGTCTACCCTATTAAAAATAGTATTGGGTGGCAAAGATAGGAATAATTCCTAATTCCTAATTCCTAATTCCCTTAAAGTTGAACCAGTATTATCACGTCATATATAAACGAATCCAAACTAGGGCTATACATAGACCATAAAAATTCAGGTTTTGTATTCATAAACTATGTTCGGTCTACACTCGGTCTATACTCGGGCTACACTCGGGGAAGTCCCTTGTTCATCGCAGTTTTTTTATTTATAAGACAGAGAAAGCAGCATTTTATCGTGAGGGGGAAAGAAAAGGAGCCGTGCCACAAAGAGCCAAAAACATATAGGATTTACACTTGTTTTTACATATTTTTGCATGACAACAGAGAAAGGAGTTGTCCATTTTCGTCTATTAATAAGGACCGATAGAAGAAACGCGAATTACAGAATCCTTTCATAAACAAACTATAACATGCTTAACAAAATCACCTTATTTGTCGCAGCGTTAATTACATGCTGCTCGATTGCGTCGGCGCAAACAAACTTCAACAAGAACGGCATCACGTACACAGTACAAACATCCAGCGATGTATTTGTCACGGGATACACCAGCGGATGTCCAAGCGATGTAAAGATTCCTACCTTTGTATCGAACGGAGGGGACTCATACCAAGTCAAGGAAATTGCGGATGAGGCCTTCAAGGACTGCACAGCACTAGAGACCATACAGATTCCAAGCAGCATTGTACGAATTGGCAGCAGATGCTTCATCGGGTGCAAAAACCTCGAAGCCATCACCTTTGACGAAGATGACGAGACTGCGAAATACTATATCGAGAACGACGTACTGTATGCCAAGGGAGAGTCGGGCAGACATTTAGCAGTTGTACCAGCCAAGAAAACAGGCGCCCTTGTTGTACCATCCGACGTAACTATGATTTGGCAAGGCGCTTTTGACAATTCAAGTCTGACAAAAGTAGTCATGTCTACCAGCGTTACGATTAAAACAGGGACATTCAAAGACTGCAAGAATTTAAAATCCCTGATATTTGAAGGAGCAGTTCCAGAGATACAAGCCGATGCGTTCAGCGGTTCTACAGGGTTTACAGCCTATGTTCCTAGCAGTCAATACGCATCAAGCCAATCACGTTTCAGCAATTGTTCACCATATTTCCTTACTGGGAACGGCTTGAAAGTCATTATAAACAATAACGGGCAATGCCACATACTAGACACCAACCGCAGCCTGAGCAAAACCGTAACAATAAACAACAACT
>JAKSLC010000143.1 GCA_024401415.1 Bacteroidales bacterium
ACAACGCATCACTTCTTGGATGGAACTAGTAGGAATAATAGCTTGAATCTCACTTTTACTTTGTCTCAGAGAGATTCTTATACAATATTAAGGCGCATAGAGGAAATGAGTTCGGAGTTGGCTTCAGGAACTAGGTCTACTAATATTAAGTTCTCCGCCGATTACGCTTTTACTCGTCGTTTCAATATGGAGTTTTATTACGACCAAGCTATAGCTAAGCCGTATGTTTCTACCAGCTATCCTACAAGCAATACCAATGTAGGAGTAAGTTTCCAACTTTCTTTGTCTGAATAATTATGGGTAAGATGATTTATACAGCTAATAGTGTTGAGGATTTGGATGGTGTAGCCCGTCAGATTTTGTCCGATCTGGGCGATGTCCGTGTCGTAGCTTTTAATGCTCCTATGGGGGCAGGTAAGACTACTCTTATATCAGCTTTGTCTAAGGCTCTTGGCACTCTCTCAATTGTCAATTCTCCTACGTTCGCTATCGTCAATGATTATGATATGGGTGAATGTGGTTCGGCTATCTATCATTTCGACTTGTATCGACTTAAGTCTATGGGTGAGTTGATGGATATCGGTTTCGATGATTATATCTCATCGGGTAATTATTGTTTCGTAGAGTGGCCGGAGTTGGCTCTTGATCTCTTGCCTGATAATTATGCTACTATTACTATATCTGTAGATCAGGAATCTTTATCTCGTACTATCGAGTTGTCTTTTAATTAATATTAGAAAGGAGTAGAGTATGTTGTTCTCTGAAGTAGTAGGCCAAAGTGCTGTTAAGGCTCGATTGGTTCAGATGTACCACAATGGCAGAGTACCTCATGCTATGCTTTTTGTCGGACCTGAGGGTAATGGATCTTTGCCTCTGGCGGTAGCTTTCGCTCAGTATATAAATTGTACCGATCCTAACAAGCATGATGGTGAGGCTTGTGGTAGATGCCCTTCTTGTGTTAAGTATAATAAGCTTACTCACCCCGACTTGCATTTCATATATCCTATAATTAAGAAGGATAGCTCTTCTACTCCTGTATATTCTGATAGCTATATTTCTGAATGGAGAGCCAAGTTCGCAGAGAATCATTATTTCTCGTTGCCTCAATGGTTGGCTATAATAGCTGGAGATAAGCAAGGACTGATATCCAAGGACGATGCCGTGGCTATACACCAGAAGTTAGGCCAGAAATCTATGGAGGCTGAGTATAAGGTTTTGATTATGTGGTGCCCTGAATTGATGAATGAACAGGCTTCTAATCGTATCCTTAAGATCCTCGAGGAACCTCCTGCTAAGACTATCTTTATTCTCGTCTCAGAAAATGAGCCAGATATCCTCCCTACTATTCTCAGCCGTACTCAGCGTTTTAATATCCCGCCTATAGATGATGAGTCTCTTGTACAGTCTGTCATGAAACTGCATCCTACGTTCCCGGAAGATACAGTCCGACGTCTGGTCCATATCTCTATGGGTAATATGGTACGACTGAATCAGATTATGCGTCCTGATGAGAATTCTAAGGATAATCTGGAGTTTTTTAAGTCTTTGATGCGTATCGGTTATCAGCGAAATATAGTGTCTATGTCGGCTTTTACAGAGGAGATTAAGAAATTGTCTCGTGAGACTCTCAAGGCTAGGCTGTCTTATTCAATACACATGATTCGTGAAGCTCTGGTATATAATCTTCAGAATTCTCAGTTGTCGAATCTGACAAAGGACGAGGAGGCTTTTCTTACTAAATTCGCAGTTTTCGTGCATCATAATAATGCTTTCCGTATTATTGATCTGCTCAATGAAGCGTACCTCCATGTCGAACGAAATGGTAACGCTACAATGATCTTTTTCGATATCTTGATGCAAATGGCCTCATTGTTAAAGATTAAACCTTGAGATTTTTTATTAGTTTTGTACAATTAATGTCTACATATACGATTCATAATGAGCGAAGATATACTAAATGATATACCTCAGGAGGATAATAATAGTCCTGTTGAGCCTCAAATCCCTCAAGAATTGGAAATTGTTCAGCGCCTTCTTGAAAAGTCTAAGGAAGAACAATCTCAAAAATCAGAAGCGTCTTCAGAGGAGGAGTTTGTCCCTGATACCGATGACGACGATTCTACTGAAGATAGACTAGAGGGGTTTAAGTCTGCTTTTAAGTCAGCAGATTCTGTAGATGATGACGATGAGGAGGTTGAACAGCCTCATGTCAAAAAGTCTACTTTCGATCAGCCTGTTTCAGAAATTTTGGCAGGACTAAAACCTGCTACTCCTAGTTGTTGCGGTACTCCTTCTTTGCGTGGCGGTAAGCTTCATGTTTATGACTGGCTCGATGATCTGCCTGAGCCTCCAGGGGCTTCTGATCTCGTCGAGGTTCAGTTCAAGAATACCCGTAAATCGTATTATCGCAATCAGTCTGGCGTACAGCTTCATAAGGGTGATATAGTGGCTGTAGAGTCTTCTCCTGGACACGATATTGGTGTGGTTACTCTCTCTGGTCGTCTCGTTTACCTCCAGATGCATAAGTATCATATCAATCCTGCTACGTATGAGTTCAAGAGAGTCTATCGTATAGCTCGCCCTACTGATATCGAGAAGTGGGAGGAGGCTAAAAGCTTGGAACAGGCTACCATGCTCGAAAGTCGTCAGATTGCTGAGCGACTGAATCTTAATATGAAGATTGGCGACGTAGAGTATCAGGGAGATCGTACTAAGGCTATCTTCTATTATATCGCAGATGAACGTGTCGATTTCCGCGAACTTATTAAGGTCCTCGCTGATAGATTCCATGTTCGTATCGAAATGAAACAGATTGGCGCTCGCCAAGAGGCTGGGCGAATCGGTGGTATCGGCCCTTGCGGACGCGAGCTGTGCTGCGCATCTTGGATGACTAATTTCGTTTCTGTTACTACACATTCTGCTCGTGTGCAGGATTTGTCTCTCAATCCTTTGAAGTTGGCAGGTCAGTGTGGTAAACTTAAATGTTGCCTAAATTACGAACTCGACGTATATCTCGACGCTATACAGTCGTTCCCTCCTACAGATAAGCCATTGGAAACCGCAGATGGTACATACTATTTCTTTAAGTATGACATCTTTAAGCATTTGATGTGGTATTCGCCTCAAAAGGATACTCCTGTCAATATCGTCGCTGTGGATGCAGATCATGTCCGCGAGATATTGGAGATGAATGCTAATGGCCAGAAGCCAAAGGAACTGGGTAGCTCTGAGCAGGTTGCTGTTTCTGAAGATACAGGATACTCTAATGTCGTAGAGCTCGACGATCTTACTCGTTTCGATAATAAGAATAATCGCCGCGGCGGTAATCGCAATAATCGTGGCGGAAATAATAATCGAGGCACTAATAGCAGAGGAGGTGGCCAAAACCGCGAAAACCGTGATCCTCAGCAGAATAACACTGCTAATGGTTCTCAGCAGAATGCTGTTCGTCACAATGATGCACAAGCTCCTCACGGCCAGGATCGTCGTAATAACGATAGAAGAAATAACAACGGAGGTAATAACAATAACCGTCAGTTCAATCGCAATAATCGCCCAAATAATAATGGTAATCACCAGGGCGGTAATAATGCTCCATCTCAGAATAATAAGCCACAACAATGAAAAATTTCTTCCTTTTCATAATAGCTGTTGTAGCACTCTCTGCTTGCCGTAATCAGGGTGATGTGTTCAATGAGTATATCGCTCTCCCCAACGTCGGTTGGGATAAGGATTCTTTGGCCGTATTCCACCCAGATATGAAGAGTACTGGCGAACGGTATAATGTTTGGCTTCAACTGCGTAATCAGAGCAATTATTCTTATTCTAATCTTTGGTTATTCGTAGATATTGTCGCTCCGGATGGTAAGAGCGTAAGAGATACTATAGATTGTCAATTAGCTCGCCCTGATGGCGAATGGATAGGCGATGGCTGGGGAAGCTTGTATTCGCTGCAAATACCCCTCATGAGAAGTGTCTCTTTTAATCAGGTCGGTACTTATACATATAAGTTCTGTCAGGCTATGCGTGAGCAGGATCTTGAAGGTATCCATAGTATTGGTCTCAGAATCGAGAAATCTAATAAATAATACTCCGTGAATAAGCTAGAGAAATTTGCCCAGATGGATACATATTCCAATGTATTCCAAGCACCAGACTTCCTCAAACTTCAAGAGACTCCTTTTTACATGCGTGGCAAATGGGGTAAGGAGTATTTTAAGAATGATAATCCGATCGTTCTCGAGTTGGGATGCGGAAAGGGCGAGTATACCGTAGGTCTCGCAAAACTTTATCCAAACCTCAATTTCATCGGCATAGATATCAAGGGGGCTCGTATGCATACTGGCGCTACTCAAGCTCTTGAGTTGGGCCTTTCTAACGCAGCGTTTCTTCGTACTCATATTGAGTTTCTCGACCGTATTTTTGCTCCTGATGAGGTCTCTGAGGTATGGATCACTTTCCCCGACCCTCAGATGCATAAGCCTCGTAAGCGCCTGATCGGTACTTTCATGCTCACCCGCTATCGCGAGTTCCTTAAGGCTGGCGGTTTAGTTCATCTTAAGACAGATAGCCAGTTCTTATATGAATATACCTCAGCTATGCTGAAGGAGAATGCAATAGAGCCTCAGGTTACTACAGCAGATCTCTACGCAAAGGATTCTCCTGTCGATGCTAATGATCCGTTGCTGACTATCCAAACGTATTATGAACAGAAGTGGATAGGTCATGGCTTGTCTATCAAGTATTTCAGATTCCAGTGCCCAGGCAAGGAACATTCTTTCGTAGAGCCTGATATCGATATCGAATTGGATAATTATCATTCCGTAGGAAGAGGCGTCCAGTTGGTTCATCGTAACTGATATTTTCCACTATATATATGGTATAAGATGCGCATATTCGTATGCGCATCTTTTTTGTTGGGTTATTGCATAATTAATTTTTTGCGAGCAACTAGGGTGCTCCCCGAGTCTTCCCCGAGTGTACCCCGAGTGTACGAAGGTCGCTCGTCTGCTATTCTTCAATGTGTCAGTAGAGTCAAGTATTATCTAAAATATCATCCCGTATCTATAGCCGCCTTTCAACTAATTCATATATCTTTGTACTCAAATAACTGGTAATACAACATAATACCACTTAAAGATGAATCAAGAAACAGTAGATTTCATAGCTCTAGGTTTGATAAAGGGGATTGGCCCTAAGATCGCACGCCGAATTATAGAGGCAACAAGTTCCATATCAGATTTTTTTGAAATGTCAGAGTCTCAACTCTCCGCCATAGACAAATTGTCCCTCCCTCTGGCAAAGGATATCATCTCTACACGTGATGCATGTAGACTTGAGGCTAAAAGGGAACTCGAGTGGGTAGAGAGTTGTGGTATGGAAGCCGTAACTTATAGCTCCGATCGTTATCCTGTTCGTTTGCGTTCTTGTGATGACGCTCCTCTTGTTATGTATGTTCGTGGCGATGCTGATTTTAATGTGCGCAAGGTTATAAGCGTGGTTGGTACTCGTAAACCTACTCCCGTGGGCCGGCAGTGGTGCGCAGAGGTCTTGTCGGCTCTTTCGGCTAAGTACCCGGATTTGTTGATTGTAAGTGGCCTTGCTTATGGTATAGATGTCGCTGCTCATGTCGCTGCAATGGATTGTGGACTGAAAACTGTAGGCGTTGTGGCGCATGGTATGGATATCTTGTATCCTGCTCAGCATAGGGAAATTGCTAAACGTATGGTGTTGCAGGGTGGGGCAGTGCTGACTGAATTTCGTCGCGGAACGCAACCAGAGGCCGTCAATTTCGTTAGCCGTAATAGAATCGTAGCCGGTATGGCCGATCTTACTCTTGTCATAGAGAGTGGAGAAAAAGGCGGTTCGCTTATTACTGCTGGTAAGGCTGTTGAGTATGGTAGGGTAGTTGCTGCCGTACCTGGAACCCCTAATGCCGAAATGAGTATGGGGCCTAATATGCTTATAAGAGAGCATAGAGCCGAGTTGGTGACTAGCGCAGAGGATATCGAACATCTGCTCGGTTGGGATCAGGATCTTTCTTCAATGGCTCATCCTCAAGGCTCATTATTCTCTGTAGAGGATGTCGATTTAGATCCTATTCAGAAAAAAGTGGCAGAGGCTCTCTCTGCATCAGATTTGTCTGTCGACGAGTTGTCTCGTGCAGTTTCACTGCCTGTCAGTGAAGTAAATACTGTTTTGCTGGAAATGGAGTTTATGGGGCTGGTTACTACTCTGCCAGGCAATAGATATTGCTTGTTGAAGTGCTGATTTCATAGCCTGATATATGCCCCTCATATTTAATGAGGGGTATATCATTCCGTTGTATACTTATTTCTTGAAGATAAAGTATACCGCCAAAATCAAGAATACAAATCCTATAATGTGATTCCAGCGTAGATGCTCATTAGGAAACAGCGCTAGAGTAAATACGGTAAATACCGATAAAGATATTACCTCTTGTATGACTTTTAGCTGTATAAGGTTGAACGGACCGCCATTGTCCACAAAGCCTATTCTGTTAGCTGGAACTTGGCAACAGTATTCAAAGAATGCTA
>JAKSLC010000144.1 GCA_024401415.1 Bacteroidales bacterium
TGAATGTCTATGCTCATAAGAATCAGGATCTGGTCTTCGCTTGGCAAAATGCTCGCGCCGTTCGTGAGGACGGCTCTTTGCGACCTTCAGGTGCTGAAATTCTTGAGACTGATGTCCGTACTCAGCAGACTATGCTGTCTCAGACTACCATTATCCCATTTCTTCCTTCAATATCTTACTGTGTAAAATTCTAAGACAATGATTCGCAATATATTATATTTACTGGTAGCTCTTTCTTTCACTTCTTGCATGGAGGAGGAAATTGGCGAGTATTACCATAAGAATGATGGCGAGTATCAGATGAGCGCTATCATAAGTACTGCCGACTCTTTGGCCCATATTAAGCTCAATCAGGTTTGTAAGTACATAATCAAGCCTGTGACAAATGCTGAGATTGATGTAATGGTGAATGGCGAGAAGCGTCACACGCTGACTTATGATAAATATAAAGGGTATGAATTCAAGCCCGACTTCCACCCCGGAGATGAAATGGAACTAGTAGCCCACATTGGACAGGATATAGTTACATCCAGGAGTTCGTGCCTCGTTCCATTGGAAATTGTGAGTATCGACACTACAGCCTATTCTGTGAAAATATCTGACTACATGGGGTACGGCTATCTACACCGAGTACGCATTACTGTACGAAAGCCCAAGGGGGCTTCTCGCAATGGCAACTATTATCGCCTGGAGATGTTGCGTCACATCACACAAACTTATTGGGTAACGGATTATAACTACGAAACGGGAGAACACTTCAAGAAGTATGATTTTTATTCGTACCATGAGTCTAACTATACTTACGCAAACGACGTAGCTCTCAATAATGGACAGGTGGACATGGGTGATGATGCTCCTATGGAGTTTTTCTCTCAACAGCCTAATCGTTATGGTGTGTTCACTGACGACTTCTTCGATGGGGATACTTATACTCTGGTAGTGGATGTCCCTAATGAACTTTTCTGCTGGGCTTGTAGCATGGAGTGCCGTATATCTACCATCTCGGCGGATGAGTACTACTACCTGAAATCTGTTGTGGCTAGTCAGGAGGATATAGAGATTAGCGACGGATCTCCTGTCGTAAGGTCTAATGTCAATGGCGGATTCGGATTCGTCGGTCTTGAGAGTACAGCTGTAAGCTCGTTGTCTTGGGAACCGAAATTCGATGCTTCTAGCGGAATGCTTTATTATTAGTATTATATTTGTCTCTATGGATAAGATTGAGCAAACCTCTAAGCGTACGCATTCCCCACAAGGGGTGTATGCGGCTACTGACGAGAATTATGCACGTCTGTTAGCTCGACTGCATGATGACCGACCAGTACGCGCATCGGCTTCTTTGTGGACGAGAAAGTGGGTTGCAGCTGCTAGTATTGCAATTGTATGTGGACTGGGTTGGGCAGCGGTCAGTCATGTCATCTCCTCTGAGGAAAACTCTGAGAAATCTGCCCGAATGGCTCAGGAACAAGCTCAAAATCTCGGTTCGATGACTTTTGTCGATGTGCCTATGATTGATATTTTGACAGAGGTGTGCCAACGGCACTCTGTCTCTCTCATAGTCGAAGATTCTATAGCAGGCGAAATGCACGTCACTGCTGAGTTCGCTGCCGACGAATCTTTGGACGATATCCTGGAGGCTTTGGGAATGGTATCTGGTGCAACTCTTGATTACTCTAATGGACAAATCGTCTTGCGCTGATAAATTAAACAATTTTTACACGCAAAGGTTTGATAGTTGATAAAAACTCACTACCTTTGCGTCTCGAAATAAGATTGAAAACAAGCTATAGCAATGAAAAGAACATTTCAACCATCAAACCGTAAGCGCATTAACAAGCACGGTTTCCGCCGGAGAATGGCAACAGCTAATGGCCGCCGAGTATTGGCAGCACGTCGTGCTAAGGGTCGCAAGAAGCTCACAGTTTCTGACGAGCAGCACGGTAAGGCTTACTAAGCCGTCCGCACTTACGTTTGCATAGCGGACTTCTAAGTTCCTTTACCGGTAGGTGCTCAGAGAAAGTCCCTAAGCAACTGGAAAAGAATTCTAGAGGATGTATCACAAGATGCATCCTCTTCTTTTTTTATTAGTAGTTTTGGTGTTCATCAAGAGTTCAGAAGCTCTTGATAGCAAATAAATACAAGCAAGAGGATGACCATTTTATGTATGGTTGTCCTCTTGTTTTGTCAATGCCCAAATGTTAAAATTCAGCTTTTATACATTACTATGTATTGCAAGGTATAAATATATTACATAGATTTGCACCGTAAACAAATAAATATAGCCTATGAATGTAGAAAACGCTAAGTCTCAAATGCGCAAGGGCATGCTCGAATATTGTATCATGCTATTGCTCAAAGAGAAGCCATACTACTCTTCGGATATCATAAATCGTCTCAAGGAGGCCGATTTACTAGTAGTGGAAGGTACCCTATACCCTCTCCTGTCTCGCTTGAAGAATGATGGCATCCTAGCCTACGAATGGCAGGAGAGTGATAAGGGGCATCCGCGCAAATATTACGTTCTGTCTGAAGACGGCAAGGTCATGCTCGCGAATCTTGAGCAGGCTTGGTCCGAGATAGAAAACACGGTGCATAATCTAAAAGGAAAACAGTAACATAACTACATAATTTTTATCGTATGATAAAGAAGAATATAACAATCAATTTTTGCGGTTCGCTCTATAATATTGACGAGGACGCATATGAACTTCTGCAGCATTATACTGATACCATTCGACGCTACTTCACAAACCGAGAAGGAACCGAGGAGGTTGCCGATGACATAGAGGCTCGAATAGCTGAATTATTTGATGAACTTATCGCTAGTGGAGCTAATGCTATCAATATTGAGATGACTCAAGATGTCATCAAGCGCATCGGCGAACTTTCTGATATAGTGCCGGATGGTAATAGTACTGACAAGCAGGATGAAGGAGAGTCTGAATCTGGTTCGGCATATATAAAAATGACAATGAAGAGGGCATGGAATACTATACGTGGCTCTAAGCGTTATTATCGTGACATGGGCAACAAGCTCATCTGTGGCGTTATGGCAGGTTTGGCTCAGTTCTTTGGTGGCACTCCTCTCATTTGGCGTTTTTCTCTGCTTGCTATATGTGCTATAGCGATTTGTATTAGCAATGTATCTAGGTTTGACGCTGCTCCTTTCATTTTTACAATAGCCATTTCATATTTCGTATTTGCCATAATTGCGCCTAAGGCAGTGGCTCCTGAAGAGGTGTTGCAGATGAAGGGGAAAAGTGTTACGCCTCAGAATATCGCCGAGGAAATCTCTATTCAGCAGGCAAGACGAGGTTCTGTCTTTAGTGATATAATGGGTGGTATATATAGGTTGATTCTTTGCGTATTCTGCATTTTGCTGATAATGTGTTTTGTAGTATCGCTTGGCACTTTGGGTGTCTTTATAATTCAACCAATAGAATCTTTCAGTTTCTCCAACCTCGTTCCCGAAGATTTGGAGGTCTATTACGCAGTCCGTACTCCTCTCTTTTTCTGTATGGGCGCTGTTGTCTCTATTCTTGCTGTTCTCTCTTATTGTAGTTTTCATGGGATTTCTAGCTCGGTCGGTAAAACTCCTTCTATGAGTTTTCGTCAACGTCTTGTGTGGCTTATCATTTTTGTGGCGTCGGTAGCTGTTCTCGCAGGTGGTATATTCACTACTGCTGCAAGGGTACAGACTGTATTGGGAGAGAGAGTAGAGTTTAATGTTAATGGCGATGCGATTGTCTACCAAAATGGAGAGTGGAGATATTATTCAAAGAATGATTTCGTTTGCGTGAAGTTGCATAACAATACACAAAGGCGTGTCACTCACCGTGGAGAATATTACTCGGGAAATGAGAGCAAGCGATATATGGATGCTTACTCGGCAACCAGAAATCTCGTTTTCCAGACTGAACGAATTTGCTGTGTCTCGGGCTCGTATGACTTGGGTGCCGTATGTCGTGCTGCCAAAGGTTCAACAGGCGCATACATCTATGCTCAGGTGTTGTCCGGGGATGGCAAGGAATTGAGTATGCATATTGAAGCGATACCAGCTGAAGGTAATGTCGGTAATAATATCCTGAAAACTGGTATGAAGTATGGCCTTCCCTCAGACTGGGAAGTGGTACCTGGCTCAACTCTTAATAGAAATAAGGGTTATGGATGGTCTTATGTCGAGATTAAGGGAATTGTTGTGCCAGAGGGGGCAACCGTATTATATGGTGTTACAACCGATCCTGAGTTTACCGGGAAACCATCTTCTGTTGAGTGGGTTTCAGCGTGTGACTTTAGGTTGTCGCCTGTGTCAGCTTCTTTCTCAGAAGGTAGCGTGACAAATATGGATAGTGTTGCCAATAGTAAGTAGACCGCTTCTCGAACAAAAAAAATAGGGTGACCCCAAAGTAAGGGTCACCCTATATATACGTATATTTTTTACTCAATTCGTGTAATCTTAGCGCCCAATGCTCCCAGACGAGCCTCTATATCCTGATAGCCTCTGTCTATCTGCTCTATATTATGGATGGTCGATGTGCCGTTAGCAGAAAGCGCTGCAATGAGCAACGCCACGCCAGCGCGGATATCTGGAGAGGTCATTGTGGTAGCTCTCAGTTTGGTCTGTCTGTTGAGTCCTATTACTGTTGCTCTGTGCGGGTCGCACAAAATAATCTTAGCGCCCATATCTATCAGCTTATCCACAAAGAAGAGTCTGCTCTCAAACATTTTTTGGTGTATCAATACCGATCCATTAGCCTGTGTGGCCAATACAAGGAATACGCTCAACAGGTCTGGTGTCAGTCCAGGCCATGGAGCATCGGCTATAGTCATTATAGAACCATCTATGAATGAGTCAATAGTGTATACTTTCTGTACTGGTATATGCAGGTCGTCTCCATGAACTTCTATGGTAATGCCCATTCTCTCAAAAGCTAGTGGAATAATACCAAGATGCTCTACGCCAGCGCCTCTGATCCATATATCGCCAGCTGTCATTGCTGCCATGGCAATGAACGATCCTACCTCTATCATATCTGGCAATATCGTATGTTCAGCTCCATGCAGTTCTTTCACTCCCTCTATGCGAAGCAGATTGCTACCTACGCCTTCTATCTTTGCGCCCATAGCTATCAGAAGTCTGCACAACTGCTGTACGTATGGCTCGCATGCAGCATTGTATATTGTAGTCTTTCCTGGAGCCATGGTTGCTGCCATGAGGGTGTTTGCTGTACCTGTTACAGATGCCTCGTCCAAAAGCATGTATGTACCCTTGAGGTCATTGGCCTCGACAGAATAGAAGAAATCGCTGGAATCAAAATTGAAACGTGCTCCCAGCTTCTGAAAGCCATAAAAGTGAGTATCCAGACGTCGACGTCCAATCTTATCACCACCTGGTTTAGGGAAGTAAGCCTTGCCGAAACGGGCCAATAGTGGACCCATTATCATTATAGATCCTCGTAGTGATGATGCCTGTTTCTTAAATTCTTCTGTCTGCATGTACTCAAGATTGACGTTGTCTGCAGTCAGTGTTACAGTATTGGCATCGTGTCGCTCAACCTTTACTCCCATATTATGGAGAAGTATGAGCAAGTTATTGATATCGAGGATGTTCGGGATATTATTAATCTTTACAGGCTCAGACGTCAGTAGCGCTGCGCAGATAATCTGCAGTGCCTCGTTTTTAGCACCTTGTGGTCTTATCTCTCCACAAAGTGGCGTGCCGCCCTCAATCTTGAATGTACTCATGTCTTGTCTCTCTTAGTATGTGTTGCTTAGAAGCGTTTACGGTTTTTATTGTTCCCTCTGTTGTTTTGCAGCTTATTGTTCTTCTTGTTGTTCTGTTTCTGTTTGCCAATGCTGGCTTTGCCTTTCTTGGCGTTGTTGTTTTTTGGCTCTTGATAGTATGCTGTGCGTATCTCTCCGTCAATCTCTAGTCTGTCGTTGGTCAGGAGAAGTATCTCTTTCATGAGTCGTTCATCGGTAGCGTAGTCTTTGTTCATCGCTATTAATGTCTTCTTCATGTGGTTTGCTATGTAGTTAACCAATGCCTTTCTCTCCTGTGGATCCTCAATTGTACACGCTCTGTTGGCAAAGTGCTCTGTCAGATAGCCATAATGAGGTAGTCTTACTCTATGCATAGGGTAAGATAGTGGTTTAGGTTTAGGCGATACCTCTTCTGGTGTCGGTTTAGGGTATGGTCCGTCAACGTCAAGTTGGTAGTATGCTATTGCATGTAGATGGTCCCATAGCTTGTGCCTGAAGTCTGGGTCGTTTTTTTGTTCAGGATACATGTTCGCCATTACATTGACGATAGATGCTGCGCATGAGTTCCTCTCCTCTCTGTTTCTGATAGTTAGTGCGTAGTCTACCATCTTCTGTATGTGTCGGCCATATTCTGGCATCTCTAGCTTTTCTCTACTTGAGTTGTAATCCATTGTCTGTTCTTATTATAACGTATGGTGCAAAGATAACCACTTTTCTTGACTCCACAAAGTAAACCACGTGTTTTGTTCT
>JAKSLC010000145.1 GCA_024401415.1 Bacteroidales bacterium
GGAATTAGGAATTAGGAATTAGGAATTAGGAATTAGGAATTAGGAATTAGGAATTATGCACTACTATCAATATTGTCCCCATTGCGGCACTAAGTCGTTCTCTTTTCATGGCGCAGAGCATTTCTCATGCTCTGCATGTGGTCATGAGTTGTTCCTTAATTCGGCTGCAGCCGTAGTGGCTATTATCCGTAACGATAGGGGAGAAATAATGCTTGCTGAGCGTGCTCGCGATCCATGGAAGGGTACTCTCGATCTTCCAGGTGGTTTCGTAGATCCAGGGGAGAGTTTCGAAATGGCTATGAAGCGTGAGATTATGGAGGAGCTGAATCGCAATCTTCTAAGTATGCGTTACCTCACCTCTACTTTCAATACTTATCCCTATAGCGGCCGCGATGTATATACTACTGATGCCGTATTCGAATGTCAACTCGATAGTATCGATGATATTACACCTTGCGATGATGTGGCATCTATCCACTGGATGCGCCCTGAAGATGTAGATGTATCAGACATTCCATCCGCATCTATGCGCCGTATTATAGCTTTCCTTGCCAAAAAATAATGTAACTTTACACCCATAAGCACACTACAAGAATATACATGAATAGTCATTTTGCACATAAACTGAAACGCTCAGTATTCATAGTGTCCACATTGCTTGTGGGTACTGTGGCTCTGTATGCCCAGTCTGATAAGTCTCAGCCTCTCTCATGGCAGATGGTCGAGGCTCATGGTTTGCACAATTTCAAACTCAATACCAGCGCCGAGGCTACTTTGGCGACTTCTCCATGGGATTATGTATCTGGTCTTATCGCTAATGCCGTTTTGCAAACTTGGCAGCAATATCCAGAGCAGTCAAAGTATTATGATGAGGTTCGTGGTTATGCAGATTTCTCTACATCGCTGGATGGTAATTCGATAACCAAGATAAAGAAGGGCGAACGTGTTAACGCTCTCGGTGAAAGTAATATAGATGATCTAGCAGCTGGTAAGATATATTTCGAGCTCTATCGTCACGAAGTGGCAATAGGCAATTACGCCAATGCTGAGCGCTATCGCAATGCAGCAACTTTAATTCGAAATACTTTGACTCGAAATCACTCTCGTATCCCTGATGGTATCGAGGGAGCAGGTGGTTTCTATCATAAGGCTAAGTATCCTTGCCAGATGTGGCTGGATGGCCTTTATATGGGTCCCGCTGTCTATGCTCAGTGGCAGCACTATTTTGGCCTGTCTGAGGGCGCCGATGCTAATATGTCGGCTTGGAGTGATATTGCCAATCAGTTCATCATTCTCCATAATCATACCTATGACGCAGAGAAACAGCTTAATTACCATGGTTGGGCTGCTGTCCCTACTTCCGACGATGCTTTCTGGGCACGTAAGGAAGGTCCTTTTAAAGGTTGCAGTCCTGAGTTCTGGGGACGTGGAATGGGATGGTACTTTGGCGCATTGGTAGATATCCTTGAGTATATGCCAAAGGAGCATAAGGATTATAAGACTCTCGTAGCTAATCTTAATGCCGTCGCAGCAGGTCTGGCCCGTTGGCAGGATAGAAAGTCTGGCTTGTGGTACCAGCTTCTCCAATATAACGATAAGGTCAAAGGCGACGGCAAGGGTGATGTTGTCGATGGCGAAACGTATAACGTAGGTACTACAGCAAACTACCTCGAGTCTTCGGCCTCATGTATGTACACTTATGCATTCTATAAGGCAGTCCGTTTAGGTCTTATCCCAGAATCATATCTGGCAGTAGCTGATAAGGCTTTTAAGGGCATTCAGAAATATTTTCTCTTCTATGATGAAAATGGCGACCTGGGCATCAAGAATGTCTGCGCTTCTGCTGGTCTCGGACCAAATGACGATAAATCAAGAACGGGAACAGTAAATTATTATCTTTGTGGCAAGGATACGAAGATTACCCAGAACGAGGGTAAGGCTATCGGTACATTTATCCTTGCTGCTCTCGAGCACGAAAAAAGAAACAAATAACAATAACACAAGACAAACAATATGGCTGAATTCAAGTACCAGAAGACCTTTCAGGTTTTGAAAGATGACACTGAGTATGAGTGCATCTCTAAGGATTATGTCTCTACTATCGAAGTAGAGGGTCGTAAAATCCTCAAGGTAGATCCTAAGGGTCTCGAGTTCCTTTCTAAAAGAGCTTTCTCTGACGTTTCATTCTACCTCCGTCCAGCTCACCTTCAGAAGCTCCGTAATATCCTCGAGGATCCAGAGGCTTCTGACAACGACCGTTTCGTCGCTCACACTATGTTGATGAACCAGGTAGTAGCTGCTGAGGGTCAGCTCCCTACTTGCCAGGATACAGGTACAGCTATCATCATCGGTCACAAGGGCGAGTGCGTATGGACTGGCGCTAATGACGAGGAGCACCTCTGGAAGGGTATCTGGGAGACATATCAGGAGCGTAACCTCCGCTACTCTCAGGTTGTTCCTTTCAATATGCTCGACGAGAAGAACTCTGGCAACAACCTCCCTGCTCAGACTGATATCTATACAGAGGAAGGCAATGAATATGAGTTCCTCTTCATCACTAAGGGTGGTGGTTCAGCAAATAAGACTTATTTCTTCCCTATGACTAAGGCTCTTCTCACAGAGGAGGCACTCACAAAGTTCCTCACAGAGAAGGTAAAGAGTCTCGGTACTGCTGCTTGCCCTCCTTATCACTTGGCTATCGTTATCGGTGGTACTTCTCCTGAGACTAATATGGCTACTGTTAAGAAGGCTTCTGCTGGTTACTACGATAACCTCCCTACTTCAGGCAACGAGGGCGGTCAGGCTTTCCGCGACCTCGAGTGGGAGCAGAAGGTTCTCGAAATCTGCCAGAAGAGCAATATCGGCGCTCAGTTCGGTGGTAAGTACTTCGTTCACGATGTACGCGTTATCCGCCTCAGCCGTCACGCCGCTTCTTGCCCTGTTTCTATCGGCGTAAGCTGCTCGGCCGACCGTAACATCAAGGCTAAGATTACTCCAGAGGGTATCTTCCTCGAGAAACTCGAGAAGAATCCAGCTCGTTTCTTGCCAGCACAGGCTCCTAACATGGCTCCTCCTGTAGAACTCGATATCGACCGTCCTATGGATGAGGTTCGCGCAGAACTTACTAAGTATCCTATCAAGACACGTTTCTCTCTCAAGGGTACTCTTATCGTAGCTCGCGATATCGCTCACGCTCGTATCAACCAGATGCTCAACGAGGGTAAGGAGATGCCAGAGTACTTCAAGAAACACCCAGTATACTATGCTGGCCCTGCTAAGACTCCTGCTGGTATGCCTTCAGGCTCATTCGGCCCAACAACTGCTGGTCGTATGGACCCATACGTTGATCGTTTCCAAAAGGCTGGCGGTTCAATGATCATGGTTGCTAAGGGTAACCGTTCTCAGGATGTTACAGATGCTTGTAAGGCTAATGGCGGCTTCTATCTCGGTTCTATCGGTGGTCCGGCAGCTATCCTCGCTAAGAATTCTATCAAGTCTATCAAGGTAGTTGATTTCGAGGAGCTCGGTATGGAGGCTGTTCGCGAAATTAAGGTAGAGAATTTCCCTGCATTCCTTCTCGTGGATGATAAGGGCAATGACTTCTTCAAGCAGCTCTAATCAGAGATTTTTTATCCTAATTATAATATGAGGATGCATGAAAGTGCATCCTCTTTTTTTGCCCATAAGGTATGATCAATTGCTATATAGCAGGGCTATTTTATGTTTTATTTGCAGTTCGTCAAAAATTATTGTCGTTCGTCAAAATGTATTACTCTATTATTTAAATAGGTTGTAATATTGTATCAACAAAAATGAGATAACATACTACTAAACAAGCATGCTACTAAAACTACTACGATGCAACTTTTGAACTAAGACTACTTAACTACTATGACGACTAGAACAAAAACTAAAACTACTAATACTACTGAAACGAAACTACTATTAATGAAACTACTATGAGACGCTAAACTGAACTATGATTTTTGAACAAAGTTGAGTAGAGAATTCATTATACATGAACTAGTGAGTTTTCGAATTTGTTCTAAAAGGCTCGGACGGAAGTTCGGGCCTTTTGTTTTTTGCGATGAATATAGGTGCTCTATGGGTGTATTATAGGAGTCTTATAGGTGTAATATAGGTCAATTTGCAGTATGTTTTTATTCATAGTTAGATTTGCAGTGATGGTTGAAACATTTTATTCTTGTTTTTATCTTTTGTTTTATACCTTTAATAATCGATACAGATAGTTTATGCAGAATATATGTCATAAGCCGTCTATATCATTGTTTGATGTTATAATTTTAATACTAACAACAAAACCAATTAATTATTATGACATACAATAAGGTAAGTAAGGTTGAACAGTATTTCCAGCAGTTCGATCCTTCATTTAATGACAATCTTAGTCAGTGTCGTATACAGGTGTTGACAGTCGACAACTACATCGTTCTTGGACAGCTCACTGCCCTCCGTTTCCTTGAGTGGGCATCTCTCCATCCTGGAGGTGTCGTTGCACTCCCTACTGGAAAGACGCCTGAGTTCTTTATCAAGTGGATACAGTATTATATTGAGAATTGGGAGTACGAAGCATCTAATGGCATTATAGCTAAACTTGGCATCTCAAAGCCAGATTTCAAAAGCCTTCATTTCTTTCAGTTGGATGAATTCTTCCCGATCAACCCGAATAATGAGCGCTCTTTCCGCTATTTCGTAAAAAAGTATTACATCGATGTCATTGGTTTCGACCCGGCTAAGACGCATCTCATAAATACCTACTATCTTAATGAACAGGAGCAGGAGATGCTTGGTGGTGCCAAGAACATGAGTGAGGTGTTCGTTAACGGAAAGGTAGATCTCTCACTACGTACTCGTACTGCAACAACCCGTGAAGAGGAGTTCCAGCAGAGGGCTATACGTATGTTTGATGATTTCTGCACACGCTACGAGCAGAAGATTCGCGACCTCGGTGGTATCGGTTTCTTCCTTGGTGGCATAGGTCCTGATGGACATATTGCTTTCAATGTTCGTGGCTCTAGTCCTTTCAGTCATACTCGACTTACTACACTCAACTATGAGTCTCAGGCAGCAGCTGCGGGCGACTTGGGAGGTATCTCTCAGGTACGTAAAAAGGCTGTCATAACTATGGGCCTGGAAACTATAACATACAATAAAGATTGTGTTGCCATTATTATTGCGGCCGGACAGTCTAAGGCAAAGGTAGTTTCGGGCGCAGTGCTCAGTGAAATGTCGCACAAGCATCCTGGTTCATGTTTGCAGAGTTTACCTAATGCTCGTTTCTTTATTACTAATGCCTCTTCCATCTCTTTGCCAAAATCCGATGGTCGCATAGCTGATGAATATAAGGCTATCAATAGTGACTCGGCTTCTGAGGCTTATCTCGAACATCTCGTAATTGATGCAGTTTTGAGATCGGGAAAGACTATAGACCAACTTCTTGTCGCAGATACAGTAACTCCTGATTTCCAATTCCTTTTGAATCTGTCTGGTAAGGACCTTCCATCTCTTCTTGGAGATGTGCGTTCTTCCATCGACCGTAAAATAGCCAAAGGTCTGAATATTTCAGACAATCAGGTTATCTTGCATACTGGTCCGCACCATGATGATATCGAACTCGCCTATTTCCCATACCTGCACCATCTTGTTCGTTCTAAGAATATCCAGAATCATTTCGCATATTGTACTAGTGGTTACACTTCTGTTACAAGCGACTACCTCATTAGCGTTTATCGAAATATTCTAGACCGAATCAATCCTCAGATGGTCGCACTCCGTGAGCAGAATTTGGAGTCTGTGTTTACCACGACGTATCAGGATGACCTCAATAATTATTTGAGTGGTATAGCTATGCAGGATAAGTCAATCCAGGACTATACTGTTGCTCGTCGTATTTCTCGTAAGTGGATGGAGAAGAATGCAATTGCTTCGGTAGATGCCTTGCGTGAATTTATTCAGACCGAACTCAACGAATTGGAGCAGTTTGAGGTAGGAAGAAGAGAACCTGAGTCTTTCCATGTGGCAAAGTCTTGGTTGCGTGAGTTTGAGGCAGAATTGGTATGGGCTCACTTCGGCTTGGGAAGCGAGTATGTTACTCATCTCGGGTTGCCATTCTATAGCGATGATATCTTCCCTCACTACCCAGATTTTGAACATGATGTGAAGCCTGTATTAACTTTGCTCGAACGCGTTCGTCCTACAGTAATATCCCTTGCACTCGACCCTGAGGGTAGCGGTCCTGATACTCATTTTAAGACTCTTATAGCACTTAGTATGGCTATTGATAAGTATCACGAATTGCACCCAGAAATAGATCTCCACGTTTGGGGTTACCGTAACGTTTGGAGCCGTTACCATATCAGCGAGGTGAATACGCTTATCCCTACATCAATGAATAGCTTCGCTGTGATAAAAAGCATGTTTGATACTTGTTACCTCAGCCAGAGAAGTGCAGATTTCCCAAGCTATGAGTACGATGGCCCAT